>JBIIQA010000088.1:0-6265 GCA_044342355.1 Miltoncostaeaceae bacterium
GGATCTCACGCCCGAGACGCCCGCCACCATGTTGTCGCCCTCGGTCTTGTTGTAGACCATGCCGCGAGCGGCCATGGGCCAGTTCTCGCGTGTCCACTGGATGAGGGCCTCTTCGAGGTCCGTCGGGGAGTACTCCAGCAGGGCACGCTGGAGTTCGTTTGGCGTGGGATCACTATCGCGCTGCATCAGAGGTCCTTTGAGGGGCCGGGGCCGGAGTGTCCGGGCAGGATAGCGGCGTGGACGAACCGATCGGTATGCGCACCGGGGGGGCGAGGGGGCGGCGTGCTCTCCTCGTCATCGCCGTGGGCCTGTTTGTCGTGGTGGTCATCGGCTGCAGCCTCGAGTGGGGGCGGCTGCTCGTGAACGGCCGCCTCGTGATCGCGGAGAGCGGCTTGTCGCTCTGGCAGGGGGTCACCGCCCTGGCGGCGGCGGCCATCGGTGCGGTGACCATGGGAATCCTCGTGGCCGCCGGACGGGGCATGGCCGCCGCGTGTGTGGCGGTGGTGTCCGGGCTGGTGGTGGCCGTCGCCGCCCTGGCGGCGGTCGTGCATCTGGTCACCCGTCCGGATGCGATTGCCGCCACGGTGCGCGCCGGCGCGGAGTCCATCCCCCTCAAGGGTTATGTGGTGCCTCCGATCGAGAGCATCGTGGGTCCGGGCGCGTGGGTGGTGCTCGGCGCCGGCGCCGCCATTGTCATCGTGGGCATCGCCGGCCTGGTGGGCCCCGCATGGCGCCGACGGCGGGGAGCCTGATGCCGGGCCGCATTGCCTCGCTCCTGCCGTCCGTCATGCAGAGCGTGGAGGTGCTGACCGCGATCCTGCATCCCGACCCCGACGACCCGCCGCCGGATGAGGCCCGGGCATGGGTGCGGCAGCCGTCCGGCTAGACTCGAAAGCGGCCATGATGAAATTCATCCTCCTCGCCACCCTCAGCCCGCAGGGGCTTCAGACGCTCAGGCTCACGCCCGAGCGCCTGTTCGAGGTCAATCGCGAGATCGAGGACCTGGGTGGCCGCGTCATCGACCAGTGGGCCGTCCTCGGGTACTACGACTTCCTGAGCGTCATCGAGGCCCCCGATGAGATGGCGGCCGCCACCATGGTTGCCGAGCTCTCCGCCCGTGGCAGCGCCACATTCGAGACCCTCACCATCGTCGACCCCGACGAGGTATTCGCCTAGCCCGCGCGCGGGGCTAGACCCGGCGCCACTTCTCCGAGTGGCACAGGGGGCAGGACGGAAGAACCAGCACGCCATCGTTCTCCGTGGGTGAGGTCACGAGAAGATCGCACTCTGCGCACCGGAATGAACCGGTGACCTCGTCACCTACCGCAAATCTTTCCGTGCCCTCGGGGGCCTCCGGCATAGGGGTGTCCTCCTGCGCGCGCTGCGCGTCTAGATGGCGAGGGCCGCGACGAGTGCCGCGGCGGCGACGACGGCGAAGAGCACGAAGCCAATTGCGAGGGCGCGCGTCTCGTTGACGACCGGGCGGCGCACCTCACCGGTGTGCGCCGGACGCCAGTGGATGATGCGGGCGACGCGGCCCTCATGGAT
The DNA here is from genome assembly GCA_044342355.1 of Miltoncostaeaceae bacterium. Lineage (GTDB taxonomy): Bacteria > Actinomycetota > Thermoleophilia > Miltoncostaeales > Miltoncostaeaceae > SYFI01. Next base: position 1,549 of record JBIIQA010000088.1, read on the forward strand.
CGACCGCTCGCAGTACGGGCAGAACGTCGCGGTCTCCAGCAGGGGGAGTCCGCACCGGTGGCAACCGGGGACGTCCGGGCGATGATGGCCTTGGAGATTCGACTCCGTGCGCACGAACTGCTCCTCGCGTGATCCCACCGATGTGATGGGAGCGGGAGCATACCGCCGCCGGGAGGAATTCGCGCGACCGCGTCGAAGCACGCGGGCCCGACGCCATGAATCAGGCGGTCGTGTCATCCCCGAGCATCGGGAATGCGACTGCGACGTCGTGGCCGCCGGTGTCGTCGGCCCCGGCGCCATCGACCTTCTGCATGGCGAGGAGACGGGCCTCGACCTCGGCGAGCTCCGGCGCCAGGGCGGAGGCCGTGAGCTGCCCCTCGCGTGACAGCACGAAGGCGCGGGCCCCCAGTGCCTCGATGGCGCGGCGGTGCCGGCGCTCGAGCACCGTGCGCTCACCCTCCATCCGGGCGCGGCCGACGGCACCCGGCAGGTCGCGGGCGAGACGGCCGGCCTCGTGGACGACCGAGGAGGTGACGGAGCGGATGATGGACATCCATCAAGCGTAGCGATGCGCATCGCCCCACTCCGCAGCGCGATCAGGCACGAATGGGCACCCACTGGCGCGCGGGGCGGCCATAGCGTCGCGACATGGTCGATTCGATGCGCAGACGGGGATCACCGGGGCAGGCGACGCTCGAGCACGTGGGCATCACGGTGATGGTCGCCGTGCTCATGGCAGCCGTTGGCATCTGGGCTGTGCGTGATTTCACCCCGCCCAGCTCACCCTCACCCCTCATCGAGCGGGTATCCGCTCCCCTGCTCGGCAGCAGTTCGGATGCCCCCGCTGCCGTGGGGGCGCCGGGCCGGGTGATGGCCCGCCAGATGGAGCGGGGCGTTTTCGCCCCGGCCGCCGGGTCGGGTGCCGTGCGCCGTGCGTGGGACGGCATCCTGTGGTGGGGGGCCCTGAACGTGGATGGGCAGATCGAGGCGGGTCGCGGGTTCCTTGAGCAGGTGGGCATTCGCGCCGAGGACCTCGTGAAGGACCCCATCAAGACCATCGAAGGGGCGATGGACCGGCTGGCGAAGCCACCGGTCGCCGGCACCGCCGATCGCGTGGCCCGCATCGCGGGCACCCTCGCGACCATGGGCCAGAGGCCCTTTCGCGAGTCGTTCCTCGGAATCTCCCGCAACCTCGGCGGCATCGGCGCCGACTGGCTCATCGCCAAGTTTGCGCGGGCCGGCGGGGAGGTCCTGCAAGGGCTGCTCCGGGGATGAGGGCTGGCACATCACGATGGAGGAGGCGAGAAGTGATGCAACAGGTAGCGGCACGAACGCACGCGTCGGTGGCGCACGCGTGGTGGCGCATGCGCGATCAGCGCGGGCAGGGCACCGTCGAGTACGTGGGCATGGTGGTCATGGTCACGCTGCTCGTGGCGGCTGTGGCTGTCGCGGCCAAGGGGTGGGCGCCGGATGTCGGCAACGCACTCAAGAAGGCACTCACAGGGGCGGTGGGGCACCTGACCGACGGCTTCGGGTGACCGGTCGCGCCGCGGTGGTCGTCACGTGATGACCACCGCGGCGCCCCGGACCCCGCGGTGGTCGCCGGGCTCAGGGGACGATCACCGCCGCGCCATCCACTGCGCCGCTGGCGATGCGCTGAAGGGCCCGGTTGGCGTCGGGAAGCGCGTGCTCCTCCCACGACGTGTGCACGGGGATCTCGGCGGCAAGCGCCAGATAATCGCGGGCATCTGCACGGGTGACGTTGGCCACGCTGCGCACGCTGCGCTCCCACCACAGGTGGTCGTAATCGAACTCGGGGATGCGATCCAGATGGATGGCGTTCACGGCCACGGTGCCACCACGGTCGAGCGCCCGTAGCGCGGCCACAACCACGTCTCCGGATGGCGCGAAGGTCACTGCCGACTGCAGCGGGAACGGTGGCTCATCGTCATACCCGCCGGCCCACTCGGCGCCGAGGGCGAGGGCCCGTTCGCGTTCCTCGTGGCTGCGCGTCGCGACCGCGACGCGGCACCCCCAGTGCCGCGCGACCTGAATCGCCTGAAGGGCGGACGCTCCGAACCCGAACAGACCCACCCGGTGACCGGGCTCGACACCAGCCACGCGTAACGCCCGGAACCCGATGACCCCGCCGCAGAGGAGGGGCGCGAGGTCGCGGTCGTCCGGACCCTCCGGCAGCGGCACGACCACGTCGGCCCGCGCGCTCACGAGTTCGGCGAACCCACCGTGGCGATCCCACCCGGTGAACGTGGCCCCCTCGCACAGGTTCTCGTGTCCGGCGCGGCAGTGGGTGCACTCGCCGCACGCGCCCGCGAGCCACGTGAGCCCGGCCCGGTCGCCCTCGCGCCAGCCGGTCGTGCCCTCCCCGATGGCCTCGATGCGCCCCACCACCTGGTGGCCGGGGATGATCGGCAGCAGGCGGGGTGTGAGGTCACCCTCGCAGATCTGCAGGTCAGTGCGGCAGGCGGCGCAGGCGCCCACGCGGATGACCACCTCGCCGGGGGCCGGGTGCGGATCGGGGAATCCGGCGAACCTCAGGGGCTTCGTGCCGATCGGGGATGTCGCCGTGAGGACCATCGCGCGCATATGCTCAGAGGGTGGCAGGAATTACGACAGTGCGTGCGGCGGATGCCCTCCTCGCGGCGGGGGATCCCACGCGTGGCCATGCGGTGTCGGATGACGGCCGGCTGTTGCTGCCCGGGCTCACCCGGCCCGAGGCCGAGGCCGCATGCGTGTGGCTGGCCACGGTGGATCCGCGGAATCGCCCCTTGATGCTCGCGGAGGTCGCCCTGCCCGTGGTCCTCACCGAAGGGGCCGGGCCGCACCTCCTCGATGCCCCCGGAACGCTCGTGCTGGTACTGGGACCGCAGCCCCACATCGCGGGCGCCCACGTGGCCATGGGCGCTCCATCCCCGCGGTACGCGGTGGGCGTGGTGCGCGAGATCGGAGGTGGCGGGTGGCTGTGGCTCGCGCGCGCCGAGGTGGCCGAGGCCGATCGCGTGGTCGCCCTCGACGGAGCCGACGGCGCGGTGGGGGACGACGCGCTCCGCGCCTGGGCGCGCGAGTGGGCAGCGGCGATCCCTACGCTTGGCATGTGAACGAGTACATCATCGCCTTCATGGCGATCAACGCCGATGACCTGGATGAGGCTGCCATGGAGCGTCTGGCGCAGGCCGCCCGCGACATGCCGGGTACGCGCCCGGTGGGCCGGGTGATGGTGGATGCCGACACCCGTCGCATTCAGGCGTCGTTCGCGATCGGGGTGGAGCAGGCAATGGCCGAGGCTGCCAGGGATGGTGGGCGCCTCGCGAAGGAACTGCTCCTCGCCGCCCGCATGCCGGATGCGCGGCTGGTGGAGATGACCGTACGGATGGTCGACCCCGAGAACTGAGGCGCGGCAGGTGCCCGGCAGCACGACCTGACACCGAGGTCGAGGGCGATGGACGCCTCGTCCGACGGGGCCAGGGCCCCGCCTGCAGCCGTTCCCCCGAATCAGCGCCTGGGGAGGGCCATCGCTCATGCCGGGCGAACCGGCACCGACCTCGGTTGTCAGGGTGCGTACTGCACGACACACCATAGGGCCATGCCCATCGGCGTACATCCGGGGGTGCACGGATGCTGATGTGGTTTTCCCGCAATCCCGGACGCCCGTACTCCGGGTGCCTCCCGATGGGAGTCGTCACAATCGCTTCCGTGACGTCAACTCCCACCACGGTCATGTGGTTTCGCCGCGATTTGCGCGTGGATGACCATGCAGCGCTCGCCGCGAGTGCAGCTCGCGGCGAGGTCGTCGCGCTGTGGGTTGCCGACCCCGCACTGCTCGGTGCGCCGCACCACCGGGCACCTGCACGGCTGCGGTTCCTGCGGGCGTGCCTCGAGGCACTTGACGCCGAGTTGCGGGGTCTGGGGATTGCCCTCGTGGTGCGCGAGGGAGCGCCCGCCACGGTCGTTGCGCAGGTGGCCCGGGAGTGCGGCGCCGACATGGTCCACGTGTCCGGTGACGTCACGCCGTACAGCAGTCGCAGGGATGCCGCGGTGTCCGCCGCGCTCGGCCGCGATGGCGTGGGCTTCGCGGCGATCGGCGGACCATGGCGGGTCCCCCTCGACGACGTCGCCGGCACGTCGGGCAATGGGTACCTCGTGTTCTCCCCGTTCTTCAAGGCATGGGACATGCACCCCGTGGCCGGACGGATTCCCCCTCCCGTCTCGCTTGCGGGCCCGGCCCTCGCCTCTGACGGGCTCGACGCGCTCCCGCAGGGTGATCCGCCGATCGAAGCCGGGCCCCGCGCGGCCCGGGAGCGCCTTGAGGAGTTCATCCGGAGCGGCGCCGTGGATCGATACGGGGACGCCCGGGACATGCCCGCCGGGGACGCCACGTCGCATCTGTCCGCCGACCTGCGCATGGGCGTGCTCTCGCCGTCGCAGGTAGGGCGCGCCATCGGGGGCGCCCGCGGGATCGCCGAGTCGCGTCGGCCCTTCTGGCGGCAGCTCGCCTGGCGCGACTTCTACGCGCACCACATGGCGCGGCATCCGGGGGTGGCAGCCGCAGCACTCAAGCCGTCCTTCCGCGACATTCATTGGGATGACGACCCGGAACTTCTCGCGGCATGGCGCGAGGGCCGCACGGGATTTCCCCTGTGCGACGCCGGAATGCGCCAGATGGCGGCCACCGGCTGGATGCACAACCGCGCCCGCATGG
>JBIIQA010000087.1:0-6265 GCA_044342355.1 Miltoncostaeaceae bacterium
CAAGGATGGCGCGGCACCGAAGGACATTGCGCGGGCGGTTGCCCCCCTCCTCAACCTCGAGGAGGCGCAGGCGCTGCAGGGCGTGCAGGGCATCATCGCCCAGGACAAGGCGGCCGGCGCGGCGCCGGCACCCGCACCCGCACCCGCACAGCCGTAAGACCAGCAGCATCCGAAGTACCGGGAACGCCGAGGGGGGCCGTGACGGCCCCCCTCGGGTGATTCCCATGTTCTTCGGTGCCTAGCCCCTGCGCGGCGGCTTGCCCTCGTGATCGCAGAGCTCAGGGTGCCAGCGGTGGAAGTGGTTCGCGTGCTGCCCGCTGTACGCGCCCTGGGGGTAGTACTCGTCGTAGAAGTCGGTGTCGATGTGCTGCACCTGGGTGGTGAGGCGCTGGTACATCGGATCGAACGAGACCGGGAACCTCCCGTACGTGTCGTATGCGTACTGGCAGTAGGCCTTGACCATCTCCACGGTCTCGTCGTGCGGACGGGGGATGGCGTTGGTGAAGGTCTCGTTCTGTGCCTTCGTCTTGTACGGCTTGGCGACGTCCTCGTCCATGGCGCCCCACTTCATGGCCATGAAAGCGTCCACCGCCTCGTGCATGTCCTTGTAGTACGGGGGCACGTAGGCCTCGTAGTAGCCATCGCGGCCCACCGCGTAGGTGTTGCCCTCGTTGTCCTCGTTGAAGCGGAACCCGAGGCCGAGCACGTCGCCGCCACCCATGACGAACTTGGGCAGGTAGCCGGTGAAGGTCCAGCCACCGAGGCCAAGCGCCTGCATCGACATGTTGAGGTTCTGGCAGATGAAGGCCTGCTCGACGACCATCATCGAGAGGATGCGGCTCTCGAGCTCGATCATGCCCATCTTCACATTCGTGTTGACGCGGCCCGAATCGACCCACTCCTGCAGCCCCGCCGACCTGCCGCCGTGGCGCTCATCCACGATGTTGAACGCGTACGAGCGCGCCAGGTAGATGAAGAGCACGTTGATGTACTCCATCGTCATGTTCGTGATCGGCACGAACAGCGTGGTGCCCGGCTTATTGGCGTTCCACTGGTTGAAGTCGAAGAGGCCCGGCAGCGTGGTGGGAAGCTGCGCACGGCCCTCATGCAGGCGCACCCGGGAGCGCCTGTAGAGGTCGACGATGAAGTCGGCCTGCTCCTCGACGGGGCGGCCGGACAGGGTGGAGACCTCACCGGGCTCGGGAACCATCTTGAAGATATCCAGCCACCACAGGCCGTCGTCGTTGCTCCAGAACAGCTCGGTGCCGTGGTTGGAACAGGCGCTGGGCCAGGTGCGGTTGGTCCACTGCACGAGCGTGCTCATGCCGCGGGCCGGGTCGAGGTCGGCGAGCGCCAGGCCGTTGAGGCCGGTACCGGCCATCACCAGCAGCGCCTCCTCAAGCTCGGAGAGCGGCACGGGCTCGTACGGCGACGAGTACGTGATGACGTCCGACTCGACGGTCATGCCCAGCGCGACGCGCCGTGACTTGCGGTCGAACACCGACTGGAAGTACGGATATGTGAGGGCATCCGTGAATCCGATCGGGGCGCCGGAGACGATCCCGAGGGGGTCGGCTTCCGTGGTCATCTGAGGTTCTCCTTCGCCGTCGGGGGCACGCGACCCCGAGTTAGTGCCAGATGTGGCGAAGGATATTCCGAAACCGTTCCGTGCGCCGGGGGACCGCTTCTCCGGCGCGCCGCGTTCACCGGCCTTTGCGGCTTTTTCTTACGCTGTAGGGCAGATGTGCCACACGCACGGGGGAGTGGCCCCTTCGAGATCTTCCTACTACCGCCGCACCTCGACCCCCGCGGCGTCGCGGTCCCAGGTGTCCGGAGTGATCCCCTCATCACGCAGCCTGTTCTTCTGCACGCGCTCGGTGGGGGTCTTGGGCAGGGCGCTCACCACGCGGATGTAGCGGGGCACCATGAAGTAGGGCATGCGCTCGGCCATCCAGTGGGTGAGCTCGGCCGGGTCGGGGGGGTCGCCGTCGGCCACCAGCACCACCATGATCTCGTCCTCGCTCGATGCGCCCTCGTCGGCCTTGACGCCGATCACCGAGCACTCGCGGATGGATGGATGGCCGGCGATCTGACGCTCCACCTCCATCGACGACACGTTCTCGCCGCGCCGCCGGATGTAGTCCTTCACGCGATCCATGAAGTACACGTAGCCGTCGGCATCCATGCGCCCCAGATCCCCGGTGTGCAGCTTGAGGTTGCGGAAGTCCTCCGCCGTCTTCTCGGGCATGCCGTAGTAGGCGCGCATGACGATGTTCGGCACCTTCATGTCCACCACGATCTCGCCGGGGGTCTCCGGGGGAAGGGGCCGGTCGGTGCCCGGCTCCACGATGGTCACCTCGTACCCGGGGTTGGCGCGGCCGCACGACCCCAGGCGCACGGGCGCGGTGGGGTCCATGACCGTGCACACCCCGGTCTCGGTGAGCCCGTATCCCTCGGTGAGCTTCACACCGAAGCGCTCTTCGAACGCGAAGTAGATGTCCCGAGGTGCCGGGGCGGCGAGGATCGAGTGCACCGAGTGCGCGCGGTCGAGGTCGGAGGGCGGCTGGTTCCAGATGAAGTACAGCATCGCGCCGATCCCGTTGAACATGGTGGCGCCCATGTCGATGGCCTGCTCCCAGAAGCGCGTTCCCGAGAACCGTTCGACGTACGCCACCCGTCCGCCGGCGATCAGGGCGGGGTAGGCGCACAGCACCTGCGCGTTGCTGTGGAAGAGCGGCAGGCACGAGAACCATGTCTCGCCGTGCATCGCATCCACGTCCAGGCCGCGGCTTTTCGACATGTATTCGAGCGATCCGCGGGCCGAGAAGTAGTCGGCGGCGTTCTGCTTGATCACGCCCTTGCTGCGTCCCGTGGTGCCCGACGTGAACATGATGCGCGCATCATCGGTCCACGAGTACCGGACGTCGGGCTCGGTGTCGGAAGCGTCCATGAGCGACGCCAGCGTCTCGACGCGCACGGACGGGTCGGGGCCGGCGCGACCGGCCGCCGTCGGCACCACGATCACCTGCTCGAGCAGCGGCAGTTCGGCGGCGATGAACGCCAGACGGTCGAGGAAGGCATCGGCGATGAAGAGGGTGCGCGCCTCGACGAGGTTGATGGTCCAGGAGAGGAAGTCTCCCTTGTAGGCGGTGTTGATGCTGCTCATCACCGCGCCGGCCTTGAGGATGCCGAACCAGGCCTGGAGGAACTCCTCGCAGTTGGGAAGCATCACGCTCACCGACTCGCCGGGCGTCACCCCCCGTGCGATCAGCCCGTTCGCGATGCGGTTGGCCCGGGCGTTCATCTCGCCGTAGGTCATCCAGGCGCCGCCCTCGTAGCGCAGGTACTCGCGATCGGGATGCGCCTGCGCCCGCTCGCGCAGGATCTGCGCGAGCACCCACGTGGTGGGGTCCTCGGTGGCGTACCAGTCACTCCATTCGGTGCTCATGCGGGTTCCGGCCCCTGTCCGTCGCGGAAGCGCCGCCAGTCGGCCGGCCGCTTCTTCTGGAATGACCGGATACCCTCGCCGGGCTCCGGTCCGTACACGCGGTTCGCCGCCCCGGCCTGGCGGGCAGGGGGTGCGGCGCCTATGGCCATGGGATCCCTCCGGGGCCTGGCGGTGGCATGCGCCGTGGGGCGTGATGCCCGACTCCGCAAGCCTACCCGACGGTGTTCGTGCATCGCACGCATGGCCACCCACCGTTCACGGACCGCGCTCTGCGCCGTCCGCGCCGTCGTGTTTCGTTCCGCCCGTGAGCCAACCGAACCCCTACCCGCCCCTTGAGCAGAAGGGCGGGGGCCACGGCGCGCGGCTGCCGTATATGCCGGGGGTCGACGGCCTGCGTGCGCTGGCGGTGGCAACCGTCTTCATCTACCACGCGGGCGGTACGTGGCTCCCCGGCGGGTTCCTCGGCGTCGACGTGTTCCTCGTGATCTCGGGGTACCTCATCACCTCGCTGCTCGTCGCCGAGCACGCGTCGAGTGGTCGCCTCGACCTGTGGCGGTTCTGGCTCCGGCGCGTGCGGCGCCTGCTGCCCGCACTGCTCCTGGCCATTGCCGGGACCCTGGTGGCCATGCTCATCCTCCATTGGGAGGAGGTGGCGCGGCTCAAGGGCGCGGTCCTGTCATCGTTGGCCTACGTCACAAACTGGTACTTCATCGTCGCCGACGTGCCGTACTTCGAGCGCTTCGGACGCCCGAATATCTTCACGCACCTGTGGTCGCTCGCCGTCGAGGAGCAGTTCTATTTGTTCTGGCCCGTCGTGCTGGCGCTCATCCTCGTGGTGTTCCGCATGCGGCCATGGGTGCTCGGGGTGCTGGCCGCCGCCGGCGCGGTGTTCGCATCGTGGTGGGCCTGGCACCTGTATGACCCGTACGAGTTGCCCTGGCGCATCTACTACGGCACCGACACCCGCGCCGTCGGCCTGTTCGTGGGCATCGTGGGGGCCATCCTGCTGCCGCCATCGCGCCTGAAACCCATCGCATCGTGGCTCGGCCGCACCTTCCTCGAGATCATCGGCCTTGCGGCGCTGGCCGGGGTGCTGTGGTGCATGTTCACCATCAACGAGTTCGAGTCGCCGCTCTACAAGGGCGGATTCCTCCTGCTGGCCATTCCGTCGCTCGCGCTCATCATCGCGTCGGCGCACCCGTCCACCCTCATGGGCCGCTTCTGGGGGCTTCCCGTCCTCGTGTGGATCGGTGCGCGCTCCTACGGCATGTATCTCTGGCACTGGCCCGTGCTCATGCTCACCCGGGGGGGTATCGACGTGCCCATCACGGGCGCGCCGCTGGTGGCCATACAGATCATCCTCGTGGTCGGTATCTCTGCCCTGTCGTACACGTACGTGGAGCAGCCCATCCGGCGCAACGGCCTCGCGGGGCTGCGACGGGCCTTCTCCACCCTCGATGGCAAGTGGCGTGAGCACCCGGGGCAGACCATCGCGGCGTGGGCCGGGTTCATCGCGGTGCTCGCGCTGATCTCCCTGGTCGTGCTCGTCCCCGATGTTCCGGTGGTCCCCGGCCAGTCCTGAGGCGCCGGGCCGGGAAGTACCCTGCCGCGCATGACGACATTTACCCCTCTCCGCATCCTCGCGGGCACCGCCGTCCTCGCCATTCTCGCTCCCGTGGCCATGGGAGCAGGCGGCCAGTCGGCCCATCAGGCCAAGTGCACCGCCGCCACCCCCGGAATCGCCGTGGGCGATTCCATTCTGTGGATGGCATCCGACAACTATGGGCAAAAGCGCGCCATCCAGTCGCTGCTCGGTGGATCCAAGGCCACCGTCAATGCCGATACCGGCCGCCAGTTCCAGCAGGGCGTGAGCACCGTGCGCAGCCTGCTGGGCCGCACGCCCCCCTGCGCCGCAGTGGTGGCCCTCGGCACCAACGGGCCGGTCAAGCCGCAGCAGTGGCGCGAGCTCATGACCGTGTTGAAGCGCGTGCCGCGCGTGGTGGTGGTGAACACCTATACGAAGGATCACCTCACGCGCAGGGACCAGCAGCAGCAGTTCTGGATGGATCCGCTCAACCGCGAGATCGCCAAACTGCCGAAGGCCTACCGCAACGTGCGGGTGGCCGACTGGTACGCCAGGGCGTCGCGCAACGCGAGCCTGCTCGAGCCAGATGGCGTGCACCCGAACCCCAAGGGCTCACGGGAGTACGTGGCGCTCATCCGTCAGGCGCTGCAGCAGAAGTAACCGGCTGTGGCCCCCGCCGCCATCCGCATGCGTGCCGTGGCGGCCATCATCACGATGGCCGCCACGTCGGCGTGCGCGTCGCCCATCATGGCGGCACCCACGTTGTCGCTCCAGGGTCCTGATTCGGTCCCATGGGGGGCCGAGGTGGGGGTGGTGGGATCGGCGGACTCCACCGCGCCCGCCCCCGGCGTCACCGTGCGGATCGAGGTGCTGGCCTTCCCCTTCGACGGGGCCTGGGCAGCGGGCACCACCGTCACGTCCGACGGCACGGGTGCATTCCGCGGCCGGGTGGCCATCACCCGCAACAGCCGCCTGCGCGCAGTGGTGGCCGGACCCGCCGGAGACACCGCGTCGCCCGAGGTGGGCGTGCTGGCCCTGCCCCGACCGGTGACGGCAGCCGTGCGGCGGGATGGGCGCTCGATGGTGCGGCGGGTGGAGTACCGCCTTCCGCCCTCGGTCACCGGCAGCGTGTCCACGGCATGGGTCGCGTACGGGGGATCCCGCACCGAGCGTCGGCTGCGACGCGTGGCCGGGGGTACCCAGGTGGTTGCGCTGCGTGGCGGTGCCTTCAC
>JBIIQA010000090.1:0-6072 GCA_044342355.1 Miltoncostaeaceae bacterium
CGGCGCACCACGCGCGGGGCGCGCGCCGGCGTCGGGGACGCGCCCTGCGCAACCGGCAGCATTCCGGATGACCACGCGAGCGCGGCGACCGCGGTGGCGAACACCGACGGCTTCGCACCCGGCGTGGGCCGCACGCCCCCGTCCGGGTCCTGCAGGGCCGCAAGAACCGCGAGCGGACTGCCCCCCACCGCCCATGGACCACGCGCCGGGCGCTCCCCCATCGACCGGATGGCCAGCACGGCCCAGGCCGTGGGCACCGCCGACCGGGAGAAGCCCCCGTCCGGGTCCCGCAGTGCGAGAAGGCGGGCGCGGGCAGCCGTGATGAGCGGATCGGCCACCGGCACGCGGGCGGCTCGCAGGGCCTGGACAGCCGAGGCGGTGCCGACGGCGTCCGAGGCCGGGCTCCCGGCGGCGGCCGCCCAGCCGCCGTCAGGCAACCGTGACGCCGCAAGGGCACGGACGGCCGCCCCCACCGCGGGATCATCGGGTGCCCGCCCGACCGCACGCAGCGCCAGAATGCCCCACGCCGTGGCCATCGCACCCCCGGGGAAGGCACCGTCCGCCGACTGCTGGGCCACCACACGGTTCGCGAGGTCGGGGTCGACCCGTCCCGCAGCACGGCGGGCAACGGCCAGCCTGAGCACATCCCCTGTCGCCTCGACCGGAAGGGCGGCAACAGCGTCCGCGAGCGTGGCGGGGCCCGTCCCCCATGCCGCGGGGTTCTCGCGCGCACCGGCCACGGCCATGGCCGCCCAGGAGGTGTCTGCCGCGCGCCCTGCCGCGGGCCCGATGGCCCCCGTGCCGGGATCCTGCCGCGCCGACAGGTAGTCGAGGGCCTTGCCGAGCGGAGATGCCCCCGCGGCCGGCACGAGTGACACCGCCACCGACGCCGCACAGGCCAGAGATGCCGCAATCGCCCGGCGCATCCCTCAGTCCTCCCGGTCGGCGAGGAGGTCGCCAAAGCGTGCCGCGCTGCGCAGCGCGAAGTCACCGTGGTTGTTGTTGAACACCACGGCCACCTCCTGCGCCCGCTCCGCCATGTCCATCACGGGGCCGATCCACTCGCCGAGCTCGTCATCGGAGTACTGCCAGTCAAAACGCTCGGCCACCGTGCGACTGCCCTGCCACGTCTGTGCGTTGCGGCCGTGGAGGCGCACGTAGGCGAGCTCACCGCTGGTCACCTCCACGATGGGCGGCATGGCGCTCGCCACCTCGATGCGCGGTGCGTCCACGCACACCCACGCGGCGCCCCTCGCGGCGAGCATCTCGGCGGCCGCCTCGCGCTCCCCCGGATCCGCCCATGACACGTGCCGGAACTCGACCGCCGTGCGCAGGGGGCTGATGCGATCGATGATGCGGCCGATCTCCGTGCGCGTTGCCGCCCCCGAGGCCACGTGCGGCGGCAGCTGCAGGAGCACCGCACCCATCTTCGGGGCGAGCGGTGCGATCGCCTCCACGAACGAATCGATGACAGCGTCACGCATCTGCCGCGAGGGGGTCCGGATGCGGCCGCGGCGATCCGGCTCGTACGGCAGATCGCGCAGCGGCTCGGGCAACCGCGCGGGCTCGGAGGCATGGCCCGAGATCACCTGGTGGGCCTTCACGTGGAAGCGGAAGTCGTCGGGCGTGCGATCGGCCCATGCCTGCACGGTTGCGGCCCGGGGCAGGGCGTAGAAGGTGGCGTTCACCTCCACCATCGGGAAGTGCTCCGCGTAGTAGCGCAGCCGCCCCTCCGCATCGTTCTTCACATCGTCCGGATACCACCCGGCCCTGATGAACTCGGGGTCGGTCCACGACGCAGTTCCGATGCGGATGCCGCCCACCGCCGGCCTAGTGCCCCTCGCGGCGTCGCATCTCGTCCTCGAGGCGCGCCGCGTCCTCGGCAGAGATCTCCGGCGGGGGGTCATCTGAGGCGCGCCGGCGGGCCCAGCTCCGGGCCACGAACGGGATGGCCACGAGGCCACCCACCACCAGGATGATCGGCACGAGCCAGGCCACGAGGTCGAACCCCGACTTCGGCGGCGTGGCAAGCACGCCCCGCCCGAACTCCACCACCAGGGCGTCGATGATCTCCTGCTTGTCGTCCCCCTCGGCGATGCGGCTTCCGATGAATATCTTCATGCGATCCGCGGCAGGCGAGCTGGAGACGTCGAGGGGCGTATTGCAGGTGGGGCACCGCACCTCGCGTGCCACCTCCACCACGGTGAGGGACTGCGCCGACCCGGCGAATGCGAGGGCGGCCAGACCCACGGCGATGAGCGCGGCGATGCGCCTCATGGCGTCTCCGCCAGCACCTGGTCGATGGGCCCGGACAGTTGCGCCGCGCTGCTGACCGGACCGGCGATGTGCAGCGCGATGCGCCCCGCACGGTCGATGAGGTACGTCTCGGGAACGCCGGTGGCCTCGAATGCGGACTTGCTGTCGTCGCTGCCGTCGCGCAGTGAGGGGTACGTCAGGCCGTACTCCCTGATGAATTCACGTGCATCGTCCGTGAGGTCCTGGATGTCGATGCCCAGCACGACCACGCCCTTCGACCGGTACTGCTGCCAGAGGGCCTCGAGCACCGGCGCCTCCTCCTTGCATGGGCCACACCACGATGCCCACAGATTGAGGAGCACGACCGTGCCCCGCAGATCAGACAGCGACGCCTGCTGCCCCGCGGGAGGAAGACCGGGCCCGGACACAAGCACCGGCAACGTGAGCTCCGGCGCGGGCGGGCGCGAACCTGCCTCAAGGGCGTCATCGATCGTTGTGGCGCCCCCGCGATTCATGAGCCCCACCACCAGCAGAACCACGATGAGCAGCGCAACGACAGCACCGCCGATCAGGCCGAGCAGTCGTCCGCGGTCCGCGCCGCGGTCGGGCTCCGGATCAGCCGAAGGGGGCATAGGCCGTACTCGCCGTCCCCAGTTGCGATGAGCCGAGCACCGCCTGCAGGCCGCCGCGCACCACCCTGCTGGTGGGCACGCGCCTCCACGAACCCGACGAGCGGAATACGGCGCGCCCCGAGGGGAACCTCAGCACGACGCGCCGGCTCGACGCACGTGTGGTGGCACCGACGAAGATGGCCGCGCCGCGCCGCGTGAGTTGCGCGGGGGCACCGGCGACCACGCCGGAGCGGGCCGCGGGCACGCCGGAAAGACGCACGGCGTTCGGCTCGCCCACGAGCGAGAACGTGCCTTCGGGGGCGCGCAGGCCGGTGTATGCGCCACCTGTGCGGATCTCGCTGTCGAACACGAGGTCACCACCGGCGTTGGATCCATCCATCGGGATGTCCGTGATGCGCAGGCCGCTGGCGTCTCCCAGCATGATCCCGACGCCCCTGTTGCCCGTGACGGTCGACGCCGTCACCGCTGCACGCAGGGTCCCGCCGGCCAGCATGATCCCGTCCTTCCCGCTGCCGGTGACCGTGACCCCGTCAAGGGTGAGGTCGGAATTGCCCGCGTCATCGCTGGCGACGCCGTAGTCGCGGCTGCCGCTCACCGTGAGCCCCGACACCCTCAGCCGCCGCACATCATCGGCAAGGCGCAGGCCGTCGCGTCCGGCACCGGTGATCGAGCCGCCTGTGATCACCCGCTCGTCGCGGCCGGCGGGCGAGGTGATGCGAATTCCATCACGCGCCGGGCCGGTGATGACCGCCCCGTCCACGAGGAAGCCGCGGCCGCCCGTGATGGCGATGGCATCGACACCCGCCCGGTCCACCGACATCCCCCGGAGCGCCACCCCGCCCTCGCCGTTTCGCAGCGTCACGGTGATTCCCGTTCGTCGCGGAGCGGAGCACGCGATGCCCGACACCGCGACATTTCCGCGGGTGATCGAGAGGCAGTTGCCACCGGTGTCGTCCCGGAGCCCCGCGCCGCCCATCGTCACCACCGCGCCGGGCTCGGTGCCGATGGAGAGATTCGGGGTGGCGACGAGCGCGTCGCCATAGGTGCCCGCACCCACCACGAGCGACCAGGGTCGTGACTCCGGCGCGCGGGACGTGACCACTGCGCCGACGGCGTCCTGAATCGCGTCGGGGCCGGTGAGCGTGGCCACCACGGAGCCGGCCTCATCCCGCACCTCGACCGCACCGGGTACCGCTGCCGCCGTGAGCGGGGTGACGCCGGCGACCACGAGCGATGCAACCACGATGGTGCGGGTGATCACTCCCCGGGCCTCGTGCCGAGCAGTGCATGCACCGCGGCCGCGGGGTCGTCCTCGCGCATCAGTGCCTCCCCGACGAGGATGGCATCGACGCCGGCTTCCTCGAGGCGCTGCACGTCATCATTCGACGTGATGCCCGACTCGGCAACCACGATGGTGCCGGCAGGTGCATCCACGAGCAGGCGAAGGGCCGTCTCGGGGTCGACGTCGAGCGTATGCAGGTTCCTGTTGTTCACGCCGATGATCTCCACGCCGCAGCCCAGGGCGATATCCATCTCGTCCTCATCATGTACCTCTACCAAGCAATCGAGGCCAATCTCCGATGCCTGGTCGTACAGCGACGTGATCTCGCCGGGGGTGAGGGCGGCCACGATCAGCAGAATCGCGTTGGCGCCCGCCAGACGGGCCTCCACGAGCTGGTAGGGGTCGACGATGAAGTCCTTGCGGATGAGGGGGAGGTCGCAGGCGGCGCGGGCCTCCCGCAGGTCATCGAGCGACCCGCCGAACCAGTGCGGCTCGGTGAGCACCGAGCACGCCGCGGCGCCAGCCCGCTCATAGGCCCGGACGATCTGACCCACCGTGGCATCGGGGCGGATTGGACCCCTCGAGGGGCTGGACCGCTTCATCTCGGCGATGAGCGAGATGCCCTCGGCAACCAGCGCCTCGGAGAACGGGCGACTGCGGGGCACGGGCCCGAGCGCGGCCTGCAACGCCTCCAGCGGGACCTCACGCCTGCGCACGTCCAGATCGGCACGCGTCCGCTCCACAACCTGATCGAGAAAGGTCGACATCACTCCTCCCGGGCCGCCGGCGCAAGGCGCCGTGTCGCGTCAACGAAGGCATCGAGCCGGTCACGGGCGGCGCCCGACACGGAGGCCTCCTCCGCCTGCGCCATTCCCTCCTCGAGCGAGCCGGCGAGGCCGGCCATCCAGATGGCGGCCCCGGCATTCAGCACCAGCACGTCGCGCACCGCGCCCGGCTCACCCCCGATCGCCGCGCGCAGCACGGCAGCATTGCCCGCAGAGTCGGTGCCGATGAGGGCTCCGTCGGCAGGGGCCGCAAGGGCGAGACCTCGCGGGTCGATGACCAGGGGGGTGAGGGAACCGTCCTCAAAGAGCACCGCGTCCGTCGGCACCGCGGAGGAGATCTCATCGAGGCCATCCCTACCGGCCACCACGAGGGCGCGCTCCGATCCCAGTTCGCCGAGAGCCTCGGCCACGCGCTCGAGGTAGAGGGGGTCGAACACCCCGATCACCTGCCGGTGGGCCCCGGCAGGGTTCGCGAGCGGCCCGACGATGTTGAAGGTGGTGCGCACCCCGAGCGCGCGGCGCACGCCACCCACATGACGGAACGCGGGGTGGTGGGACGGGGCGAACATGAAGCCCACGCCCACCTCCTCGATACAGGTGGCCACGGCGGAGGCACCGAGGTCGACCCGGGCCCCGAGCGCCTCGAGGACGTCGGCGCTGCCGCATGCAGACGTGACCGCCCGATTGCCGTGCTTCGCCACGTGCGCACCGGCGCCGGCCGCCAGAAATGCGGCGCCGGTCGAGATGTTGACCGTGGGCGGCCCGCCGCCGGTGCCGCAGGTGTCGACAAGCCGCAACGTGCTGTCCACCACCACGCCCTCCGCGCGGGAACGCACGGCCTCGGCGAGGCCCGCGAGCTCCCCGGCAGACTCACCCTTGGCGCGCAGCGCGATGAGGAACCCGGCGATCTGGGCGTCCTCCGCCCCGCCGTCCATGATCACGCCCACCGCCCGCGCGGCACCGTCGCGGCCGATGTCCTCGCCACGCAGCAGGCGCTCCATCGCCTCCGAAAGCACCGGGTCCGGCGTCACGCGGTCATCCCGAGGAAGTTGCCGAGCAACGCACGGCCCTCGCCCGACAGGATCGACTCGGGATGGAACTGCACGCCCTCCACAGG
>JBIIQA010000089.1:0-6072 GCA_044342355.1 Miltoncostaeaceae bacterium
ACGAGCTCGGGCACGCGGGCGGCGATCGCGTTGAGCGCCGTGGCCCCCGCCACGCGGGTGGCGGGGGAGTCGTCCTGATCGAACGTGGGCAGCCCCTCATCCCAGCCGGCCGGGAGGTCACCCCGCAGGCGGCGTCGGAGCTCGGCGGCCTCATCCGGGAACTCCCCGGCGTACGCCTCCATCGCTGCCGTCCATGCGGCGACCTGCTGCTCGCCGCGGGCCACGAGGGCCGGTGCCCATGCCGCCACGTCATCCGGCACCAGGAACTCGGCGTCCTCGGGCCAGCCGTAGGCCTTCTTGGCGAGGCGGGCCTCGTCCGGGCCCAGCGGCGCGCCGTGGGCCTTGCTGGTGCCCTGCACGTTCGGCGCTCCGAAGCCGATGTGCGAGTGATAGCGGATGAGCGTCGGCCTGCCGTCGGACTCACGCGCCTGCGCGAGCACGGAATCGATCTCGGCCAGATCATTGCCATCCAGGATCTCGAGCACGCGCCAGTGGTACGCCCCGAAGCGCATGGTCGTGTCGTCGCCGGTCGACATGCCTGTCGGCCCGTCCAGGCTGATGTCGTTGTCATCGAAGATGACGATGAGCTTGGAGAGGCCAAGGAAACCCGCGAGTGAGCAGGCCTCGTGCGAGATGCCCTCCATCAGGTCTCCGTCCGAGGCGATCACCCAGGTGCGGTGATCCACCACCTCGTGACCCGGGCGATTGAATTCGGCGGCCAGCATGGCCTCGGCGAGCGCGAGGCCCACGGCGTCCGCCAGTCCCTGCCCGAGCGGCCCGGTGGTGACCTCCACGCCGGGGGTGAGCCCGCGTTCGGGGTGGCCCGGCGTGATGCTGCCCCACTGGCGGAACGCGCGCAGGTCGTCGAGCGACAGCGCGTACCCGGTGAGATGCAGCAGCGCGTACTGCAGCGCGGAGGCGTGGCCGGCGGACAGCACGAAGCGGTCGCGTCCGGGCCAGGCGGGGTCGCCCGGGGCATGGCGCATCTGGTCGGCATAGACGCGCCAGGCGATGGGGGCCAGGCCCATCGGGGCGCCGGGATGGCCGGAATTCGCCCTCTGCACCGCGTCGATCGCGAGTGTTCGGACGGTGGCGATGCATGTTTCGGGCGAGGCCGGTTCGGGCACGGGCAGCTCCATATCGGTGGGCGGCGTGAGTGTACGGGTCATGCGGAGACGTGGATCCGTGACGATCGCCACCGCTCCCCGTAGTCTCCGCACTGTGACGCGCCGCTCAGGACCCGCAGGGGCAATCGCGCTCGCGGCCCTGACACTTGTGGGGTGCGGGTCGGGGGCCGATCGCGCGAGCGTCGCCACCACGCCCCCGGCGGCATTCGTGGACGGCGTGCGCGAGCTCGTGCGCCCGGCGGAGCGCATGGGGGTTATTGCCACTGCCGCTCTTGCCCCGGCCGGGGCGCAGGCGTCCCCGGTCGAGGTCGACGGGCTCGTGAGCGATGCCGCCCGCGAGTTGCGCGAGTTCGGGGCGCTCCGCCCCGGCGCACCGGCGCTCGTCGCGGAGCAGGCACGTCTTGTGCGTGCGATGCAGCCGATCGTCCTGCAGATGCGCAGGATCCGGTCGATCCTGCGGGATGACGCCCGCCCGGGACTCCCGGCCGCCACGTCCGCACTGCTCGAGTCGCTTGGGGGGATTCCATCCGCCGCGCAGCCCTGACCCTCGCCGCCATCGCCGCCGCCGGGCTCGTGGCGGGGTGCGGCGGCGCGCCCGAGCCCGTGCCCACTGCAGAGGTGGCCCCCGGCACCACCGTCTCGCCACCGCGTTACCTGGCGTTGGTGCGCGAGGCCGTCGCCGCTGCCCGCGCCGCATCCATCCGCCTCGACGCCGTTCCTGACCGCCCATCCCCGGCGGAGATGCGGGCCGCGGCCCCCGGGCTCGCGGCAGCGGCGACGCGCGCCGAGGCGGCGGCGCGACAGCTCTCAGCCGCGCGCCTTGAGGATCAGCGCCTTGAGGATCAGCGCCAGCGCATCGGTCCGCTCTACGTGGTGTTCGCCGCCGATCTGCGCACGGCCGCCGCTGCGGCGGCAGATGGCGACATCACCGCGGCCCGCGAGTCGGTATCGGCCGCAGCCGTCGCCGCCGGTCGAATCCATGAGGCATCCGCCCCCGGGGGGCAGGGGTCCTGAGGCCGCGTATCGGGCTGGATGCAGGTGGCGTGCTCATCGACTCCCTGATGCCGGCGTTCCCGCATCGTGCCGCCAGCAACACCGGTGCCGACCCCGAGGTCGTGCGCACTCTTCTCACGGACGATGCCTTCCGCCGCGGGTACTGGAGTGGGGACCTTCCCGAGGGCGTCTTCTGGCGTGAGCTCGGGCTCCCGGTGCCGTCGCCCGCCGCACGTATGGACATCCTCGACCTCGGTGCGCTCGTGGCGCCGACGCGGGTGTCGGCGTGGCGGGAGGTGGCGGACGTGTGGGTGATCTCCAATCATCGGCATGAGTGGCTGCTGCCGGTGCTCGCCGCGCATGGGTTCGACGACGTGGTGGACCGCATTCACGTGTCGAGCCTCGGGGGACGGGTGAAGCCCGACCCCGGTGCGTGGGAGGTGCTCCTCGCGGACGGCGTGACGGCCGACAGGGTGGCCGTGGTCGATGATCAGGAGCCCAACCTCGCTGCCGCACGTTCCCTCGGCATGACGGCCATCGCGGCGACGGGCGACCTTGCGTGGGCGGACCACCTCGATGCATGGGTGGAGACGGCCTCGCGGCGGTGACGCGGCGCTACTTCTGGGTGCTGCGGGACTGCGACGACATGTCGTCGGAGCCGGGCGGATCGGAGATCACGAGGTCGCCTACGGTCGAGAACTCGAGACCTTTCGCGCGGATGCCCTTGATGATCTCCGGGACGGCCGCGACGGTCGTCGCCCGGTCGCCCCCGCCATCGTGCAGCAGGATGATTGATCCGGGCCGCGCCTGTGAGATCGCGTTCTGCGCGATCTGCTCGGCGCCCAGTCCGGTCCAGTCGACGGTGTCGACGTCCCAGAGCACGGAGAGCAGCTTGGCGTCCTCTGCCTGCTTCAGCACCGCGGGGTTGACCGAGCCGTAGGGCGCACGGAAGAGCCGGCTGGCGGTGCCGCCGACCGCCAGAATCTCCCCTGCCGTCGATTCGATCTCGGCCTTCTGCGTCTTGGCGTCGAGGGTGGTCATGTCCTTGTGGCTCCAGGTGTGGACGCCCACCTCGTGGCCGGCGGCAACGATCTGGTTGAGGCCCTCGGGGTTCGCCTTGACGTTGGCCCCGGTCACGAAGAACGTCGCGGGGACCCCGGCCTTCTTCAGTTCGGCGAGCACCGCGGGCGTGTCCCGCGCGGGCCCGTCGTCGAACGTGAGGGCGACGTGGTTCCTCCCGCCCCCGGCTCTGTTGATGCTCACGCCGGTCTGGCCGATGTTCACCAGTTCCTGGTCGCGCGGACCCAGCTGGTTGGCGGCGGCGGCAATATCGGCCTCACTCACGGGGGGAATGACCGGTTCGGTGGAGGCCGTGCTGCTCACGGGTTCGTCCCCGCCACCCATGGCGAGGGCAACGATTCCCACCACCACTGCGATGGCGATGATGGCCAGGGCGAACGGTGGGATGCGACGGGACCGCCGCCGGCGGCGTCGCGGCGGGCGCCTGCCCGCCCGGGAGTCGGGGCGCCCCGATGGTGTCCTCTGCCCGGCCATGCCCCGAATAATGCACTGCGGGACCGGCGCGCATGCAGCGCGCCGGTCCCGCGGCAACCACCGTGGCCGGGGGTCCTAGCTCGCCAGGGCGGTGGGTGCGTGGTCGGCCGCGTTCATGGCGTCCCACGGAATGGTGATGGACCGTCCGTCCATCTCGACCTCGCCGGCCGTCCGGAGCTTCCCGAACGCGGTGGTGACGGCCTCGCGCGATGCTCCGATGAGCGATGCCCACTGTGCATGCGTGAGGTCGAGGCCGATGCGCACGCCCTCGGGTGCGGCGGTGCCGATCTGCTCGGCGATCTGGTGCAGGCGGCGCCTCAGGCGATCTTCCACGCGCATCTCCGAGACGATCCCGACGGTCTGGCGGAGGTTCGCCAG
This sequence comes from Miltoncostaeaceae bacterium, assembly GCA_044342355.1. GTDB lineage: Bacteria > Actinomycetota > Thermoleophilia > Miltoncostaeales > Miltoncostaeaceae > SYFI01. Next base: position 4,053 of record JBIIQA010000089.1, read on the forward strand.
GCGTCCGGTCAGGGCAACGGCGAGGTTGACGCCGAACCGGGGGTAGCGGGTGATGAGCGCCTCGATGGCGTGGACGGGCAGCGGCGTGACGGCGCTGGCCTCAAGTGCCACGGCCGGCGCCATCGACTCGAGCCCGAGCGAGGAGTACACGGCGCCCGGCTCCACGATGGTGGTCGTGACGTCCTGTCCATGAATGGTGACGTCCGAGAGGGCGATGCGGCCCTGGCGGACGATGTAGAGGTGGTCGCCGCGCGTGAGCGAGGCAGGGGTGTCGGCCTCGCGCGGCCACCGGACGAGCGGCAGGCGCGCGTCGAGCAGGTCGAGGTCGCGACGCGGGATCCCGTCAAACAGGTCCAGGCGCGTGAGCGCCGGCCGCGTTGAGTCCCCGGTAGCGGCGGACGGGATCGTGGGGAGAGGTGTGAGAGTGGCCATGCATCCACCCTCGCAGGGGGTTGTAAGGGACTTTTGAGGTCACCGGTAACACTCGGTGACGCCCGCATTGAGGTACGGGGGGGCGGACGTTGCCAAATGGCCCGGCAGACCCTCGTATGCCCTGTTCCCATGGGGGATTACGCATTTGTTAAGGACAATGGTGCGAACCCGCTCCTCGTGTGAGGATTACACGGCCGCATGGCCGGAACGGGGGCACAGGTCGCGTCGCGACCGGAGTCGGAGACGGGCCCGGGCTACGAGGTCAGGCGCCCGTCCACCCGGATGACCCGGTCGGCGTAGAGGATGGCGATGGCGATCAGGCCGAAGGGCTGCACCACGAGTTGCGTGAGTGTGCTCCAGATGCCCTCGCCCCATGACAGCGCCGTGCCGTCGAGGGGGCTGAGGATGGCCGCACCGAGGATCCCGACGGCCAACTGGGCGATTGCCGTGACCACCTGGATCAACAGGAATGCCAGGAACACCGTCCACCAGGCCCCGCGCACCAGGTCCTGGCTGCGGCGGAGCGAATCAGTGATGCCCTTGCCCTCGATGACCACGGCCGGCCCTGCGAACAGCCAGAGGATGGCTAGGAAGATGCCGGGGATGACGACGGCGAAGAGTCCCACGATGACACCGAGGGTCACCAGTACAAGTGCGGCGAAGAGGATCCAGAAGCGGATGCCCACCCGTTCGAGGGCGGCGCTCACGCCGATCCGGTCGCCATCCAGGCGGCGCACCGTGGCGAATGCCACGGCGGCCCCGCTGACGGGAAGCAGGAGCAGGGCGGGGATGAGGGCGATGCCGATGATCGCCCCGGCGCGCGCGATGTCGCTCTGGCCCGATGCGGCATTCGCTGCGATGGCCGAGAGGATGCCCACGGGAACGACGGTCACCGCGGTGAGGGCGAGAAACAGCCAGGGCTCACGGCGGTACATGCTCCACGCGCGACTGAGCAGCTCCACGAATGTGAAGGGCGCGGGCCCGGGGGCGGGCGGTGCTGGCGGCTCGGGCGTGCTCACGTCAGTCGAGGGGCTCAAACGGAACGGCGTCGCGAACCAGGTCGCCGGTGTCCATGCCCGTGCTCTGCATGTAGAAGGGGGTGAGGAGGTTGAGCGTGTGGCGGCAGGCAGGGCAGATCGGCAGGGGCGGCGGCGGGGGGACGCCAGGGGTCTCCCCGGTCAGGGAATAGGAGGAGCCCGAATACCGGGCGCACGCCCCGCACTCATCGCCGCGCGTATCCAGTCGCACGAGGTCCCATCCGGAGGCCTCCACCTGCGCGAGCCATCCCTCGTGGCGGCGGGCATACGCGGCGGCGTCGGCGGCGAGCGCCCGGCGACTGTCCGGGTCCCACCCGTCGCGGATCGCACGTGCGAACACGGGTGGGGGGTCGGGGAGATGGCGGAACCGTTCGGTCCAGACGTCGATCTCCGCCTCGAAGTCGCGGTCGGGCACCCCGTCAGTCCTCGACGAAGTCGACCGGCACCTCATTGGCGATGAGGCCCGCCTCCACGCCTCGGCGCAGCAGTTCGCGCACGGCCTCGCGGCCCTCCTCGCCGTAGTCGAGCGTGCGTTCGTTGACGTACATCCC
>JBIIQA010000016.1:0-20725 GCA_044342355.1 Miltoncostaeaceae bacterium
AGGTCGATAACCTGCCCAGTCATGCCACGACCTTCCCGCATACTGCTCATTCCCGCGGCCATGCTCGCGCTCATTCCCTGGGCGGCGTCCGCGGCCCCCCGCGCCATGCCCACCGAGTCCGAGCAGCGCGCCGCCGTGGCCCGGGTGGCCGCCCTCGGCGTGCCCATCTACGAAGCCGGGCGCCAGGGCAAGTACATCGCCCTCACGTTCGACGACGGGCCCGGTCCGTACACGGGCAAGGTTCTCGATGAGCTGCGGAAGTACCGCTTCCGGGCGACGTGGTTCGTCAACGGCAAGAACGTCGCGCAGTGGGGCGACACGCTTCGCCGCGAGACCCGCGAGGGAGCGATCGGTGACCACACCTGGTCGCACCCCTACCTTCCCGATCTGCCGGTGGGGCGCCAGATCAGCGAGGTATCGCGCAGCGCAGCGGCGGCGGGCCGCATCACCGGCACCGATGTCACGCTCTTCCGCCCGCCCTACGGATCCACCACCCGCGAGCTCAACGCGTGGATGCAGCGGCGCGGCATGCTGTCGGTCCTGTGGTCCACCGATAGCCGCGACTCGCTCGGCGCGAAGCGCGAGGAGATCCTGAGGCTCAGCAAGGAGGGCGTGAGGCCGGGGGCCATCATCCTGCTGCACGAGAACCGTGGCCAGACGTACTGGGCGGTGAATCGACTGCTGCCCTGGATCAAGAAGCAGGGCTACACCGCGGTCACCGTGCCCGAACTGCTCGCCCTCAACCCGCCCGACCTGAAGGCGGTGCGCGCACGCGCAGGATCGGGTATCGGCTTCCGCTAGCCCCGCACCGGGGCCGCCGCGGCGGCCCCGGGGAACTCCGCGCGCAGCACACGCGCCTCGGGCATGGCATCCACGACCCACGCCGCGAGGGCATCGGCGGCGGCGGAGGTCGCGGTGATGCCGGCAACGGCAGATCCGCTCCCGCACAGCAGCGCGGGTGATGCGCCACCGGTGGCAAGCACGTCGTGCACCCGCACGAGGTCCGCGTCGAGCGCGCGGGCCGCAGGCCAGAGGTCATTGCGACACCAGGCGGCCAGTCCGGTGGCATCCCCCGGCACGGGTACGCCGTCATCGGCCGCAGGGGGAGGCAGGGCGTCGAAGGCGCGATACACCGAAGCGGTCGGAAGCCCCGCTCCACGGGCCACGATCACGCAGTGGAAGGCCGGGGCCAATGCGCGCTCAAGCACCTCCCCGCGCCCCGTGGCCCACTGGGCACCGCCCCGGATGAAGAAGGGCACGTCCGACCCCACCGCGGCGGCGGCCCGCTCAAGGCGTGGTGCACCGAGGTCGAGCCCGAGCAGGCGATCGGCCGCCCGCAGCGTCGCCGCGGCGTCGCTCGATCCCCCGCCCACCCCCGCCTGTGCGGGCAGCACCTTCTCGATCGTCACGGCGACGGGAGGCAGAGCCTCGCCCACCTCACGCTCAAGGGCGTCGAGCGCGGCCCACGCCAGGTTGTCCTGCCCCTCGATACCCGGGCAGATCACAGCGCGCGCCGGCGCGTGGGCGACCGTCACGCGATCGGCAGGGCCACCCAGCTCGACCATGAGCGATCGGAGCGGGTGATAGCCATCGGCGCGCGGCGTGCCCACGAGCAGGCGGAGGTTCAGCTTGGGCGACGCAAGGACGGTCAGGCCGGCCATGCGATCTCCAATGCCAGGCGCGGGTACATGGCAGGCGGCACCTGCTCGGGGCGCACCGACTCACCGAGGTCAAGCGTGCGAAGCGCCACGCGCACGGCATCGCGATCGGCACCCGCCTGCCCCAACGCGTTCACGAGGGTCTTGCGCCGCACGGCGAAGGCGGCCCGCACGAGCGACCGCACCTCCGCCGACGGGGCGGGGCCAATGCGTCGCAGGCCGACGAGGGAGGAATCCACGCGCGGGCGGGGCGAGAACACCTCGCGCCCCACCGAGCGGCGGCCCGTGCCCGCGCATGCGAGCTGGATGATGACCGACGGGGCCCCATAGAGGCGCGACCCCGATTGCGCGAGCCAGCGCTCCGCGACTTCCCGCTGTGTCATGAGGGCCCACGCCCCGACGGCGGGAAGCCGGCAGATGGTCTCGATGAGGATGGGTGTCGCCACGTTGTACGGCAGGTTGCTCACCACCCTCGTGGGCGGAGGATCGAGCGCCTCGAGGTCGATCCTCATGCAGTCGCCCCAGTGGATCATCACGCCGTCGATGCCCGCGGTCGACTCCGCCAGCGGGGCGGCCATGCGGACGTCGGTCTCAATGGCGTGCACGACCCGGGCCGTGCGGCCGAGCGCGGCGGTGAGCGTGCCAAGCCCCGCCCCGACCTCGAGCACCACATCGTCCGGCCCCACGTCCGCCATGCGGATCGCGAGATCGACGAGGTTCTCGTCAAGCAGGAAGTGCTGCCCCAGGTCGGTGTCGGGGCGTATGCCATGGCGCTCCATCAACCGCTGGGTGCCGACGCGCCCGGGCGGGGTGCTCACCATCCGAACACGCGGGCGGCCGTGGCCGTGGTCGCCGCGTCGAGCGCGGCCACATCATCCCCCCGCAGTTCCGCCACGCAGGCGAGCGTGTGGGCGACGAACGCCGGCTGGTTGCGCTTTCCGCGCATGGGCACCGGCGCCAGATAGGGGGCGTCGGTCTCCACCATGAGTTGCCCCGCCGGTATGCGCGGCACGGCGTCCCGAAGTTCGAGGTTCTTCGGGAAGGTGACGGGACCGGCGATGCTCATGGTCCAGCCGCGCTCCACCGCCTCATCGAGGTACTCGGGAATGGAAAAGCAGTGCAGCACCACATCGCGCAACCCGAGATCGCGGAGGATCACCATGGTGTCGTCGGCGGCGTCACGCGTGTGGATGATCAGCGGAAGGTCGAGGTCGTCGGCAAGCCCGGCTTGCGCGATGAACGCACGCGGCTGGTCCTCTGGGGTGTCACGGTCGTGGAAGTAGTCGAGGCCGGTCTCGCCGATGGCCACGACCTTCTCGTGCTGCGCGAGGTCGCGGATCCAGTCGAGGTCGGAGTCGTGCCAGCCCCCGCGCCCCGCGTCGACCGGGTGCACCCCGACGGCCGCGAACACCTCGGGGTGTGTCTCGGCGATGCGCACCGCCTCCTCGCTCTGCGCGCGTCCGCAACCGATCGTGACCATGCGCTCCACACCCGCCGCGAGGGCCGCGCGGATGAGTTCGGGCACCGGGTCGTCGCACGACGGAAGGTGGCAGTGGGAGTCGACTACGTCGTCACCTCAACGGCATCAATGCGTGGGAAAAGCGGCTCGGGCGGCACGACGGTGACGCATGCCACTCCCCCGCCCCACGTGGCATCTGCCAGCAGCACGTCGCCGGTCGGCTGGCCGAGGGCGGCAAGCACGGCCTCGCATGAGGTGGGAAGCACGGGCCACAGCAGCAGTGCAGCCACCCGCAGGCCCGCGGCGAGGCTGAACAGCGCCTGGTCGAGATCGGCTGCCCGATCGTCGTCCTTCGCGAGGACCCAGGGCTCACGCTCCTCCACCAGCCGGTTGAGGCGGCGCACCCAGACCCACGCGGCCTCGACTGCGCCGGTCACGTCATCGCGGTCGAAGCAGGCCACCACGGCGTCGCGCGCCGCGGCGGACTCGGCCGCGAGATCGGGGTCGCCACCCGGATCGGTGGGCACCACGCCGCCGCGGTAGCGCTCGATCATCTTGGTGGTGCGCGACAGCAGGTTGCCGAAATCATTCGCCAGTTCGCTGGTGTACCGCTGGTGGAACCCCTCGTCGGTGAACGTGCCGTCCTCACCGAAGCGGATCTCACGGCAGAGGTAGTACCGCAGCGCATCGAGGCCGTAGCGCTCGATGTACGGGAACGGGTCGACGATGTTGCCCGTGGTCTTCGACAACCGCTCCCCACCCTTGAGGATGTAGCCGTGCACGAAGAGTCGCTCGGGCAGCGCCAGCTCGGCGCTCATGAGGAGCGCGGGCCAGATGACCGCGTGGAACTTGAGGATGTCCTTGGCCATCAGCTGCAACGTCGGGGGCCACACACTGTCGATCAGGTCATCGCCCGGCCGTGCGTAGGTGAGGGCCGTGTAGTAATTGAACAGGGCATCGACCCACACGTACACGGTGTGCGCCGGGTCCCACGGCACGGTGACTCCCCACTCCACCTGGGCGCGGCTCATGGAGAGGTCGTCGAGACCGTCCTCCACCATGCGGCGGGCCTCGTTCATCCGTGACTTCGGGCGCACGAACGCCGGCACCGCGTCGTAGTGCGCCAGCAGGGGGTCGCGGTAGGCGGAGAGGCGGAAGAACCAGTTCTCCTCCTCGATCCACTCCACCGGGCGCTGGTGGGTGGGGCACGTGGAGCCCTCCGCCAGGTCGCCCTCGTTGTAGAAGGCCTCGCACGACGTGCAGTACCAGCCGCCGTAGGAGCCCTTGTAGATGTCGCCCTTCTCGTGCATTCGCGTGATGAGCTCCTGCACCACCCGCATGTGCTCCTCATCAGTGGTGCGGATGAAGAAGTCGTTGCTTGCGCCGAGGACATCGCCCATCGCCCGGAACCGCGACGAGAGGTCATCGGCGTGCTCCTGCGGGGTGCGCCCCGCGGCCTCTGCGGCGCGGGCGATCTTCGCCCCGTGCTCATCGGTGCCGGTGAGGAAGAAGACGTCCTCGCCCCGCTGGCGGTGGTGACGGGCGATCACGTCAGCCATGATCGTGGTGTAGGCGTGGCCCACATGCGGGTCCGCATTCACGTAGTAAATGGGCGTCGTGATGAAGAAGCGGCCAGGCACGGAGGAGGCAGCATAGCGACGGTGTCCCCCACCCCCGCGCGGGTCCTGGCGGTCGTCACCGCGGTGGCGGCGCGCCTCGATGCCCTCGATGTGCCCTGGCATCTCGCGGGGAGCACGGGACGCCTGCTGCTCGGGATGCCGGCACGCCCGGGCGATGTCGACCTGGAGGTGCGCGCCGCCGATGCCGGGCCTGCGGCACGCGCGCTCGGCATGTCCGCGCCCATCGCCCAGTCGGGGGGCGGCTGGTCATCGCTTCGCGCGGGTGGCGCGCTGGCCGGCGTGCCCATCGACCTCTCGGCCGGGCTCGAGGTATGCGGCCCGGGTGGCCTTCTCCGGGCCATGGACGCGGCCACCATCCCCTGCCGCCTCGGCACCGCGACCGTGCACGTCGTGGCCCCCGGCGAGGCGCTTGCACGGGCGATGCTGGCGGGTGATCCCGAGCGCGTCGCACGGGCTGCGGGGGCCCTGCCTACACACGAGGCCCAGGTCCAGGAGGCGATGCGCTACGCGGAGGAGCGCAGGGCTGCGGCGGCAAGCGCGGCGCGATAGGCCGCATTGCGCGGGGCGGCGCCGAGCGCCGCCACGGCATCTGCCGCACGGGCCGGGCTCATGCCCGCCTCGAGCAGGGGGACAATGGCCTCGGCCAGTGCGCCCTCGTCGGGCGCAGCGGGCGGCGGGGGCGCGCCGACCACCACCGCGACCTCGCCCCTCAAGGGCGCCGTGAGGCGCGCGGCGAGATCTCCGGCAGTGCCGCGGATGATCTCCTCATGCACCTTCGTGAGCTCTCTGCACACCGCAACCGGGCGATCCGGGTCGTGGGCTGCGAGCGCCGCGAGGAGCGCTCCCACGCGGCGGGGGCTTTCGAACACCACGACGGGCTCCCCCCACCCGTCGAGCCGACGGCAGAACTCACGGAGCTCCCCCGCCTTGCGCGGCGCGAAGCCCGCGAACGCGTAGCCGGTACCCGTGGCGAGCCCCGATGCCACGAGCGCGGTCTCCACGGCGCCGGCGCCCGGGATGACGGTCACCGGGACGCCGGCACCGATCGCCGCCGCAACCACGCGGGCCCCCGGGTCACTCACCGCCGGCATGCCGGCATCACTCACCAGCACCACGCGGGCACCGGCGACCATGCGCTCCGCGAGATCAACGGCCCTGCGGGCCTCGTTGTGCTGGTGGGCGGGCACCATGGGCGCATCGGACCCGGCATGCCGAAGCAGCACCGCGGTGCGGCGGGTGTCCTCGCAGGCCACGACGTCGGCCGTGCGCAGCGCCTCGGCGGCACGGGGCGAGAGGTCGTCGAGCGACCCGATGGGCGTCGCCACCACCACGAGGTGCCCGCTCAGGCCAGGCCACCATCTGCGGCGAGGATTCCCGCACCCACCATGCCGGCGTGCTCCCGCAGGTGCGCGAGCACCAGATGCGCGCCGCGGGTGGGCGGCAGCGCGCGCGACTGGTACTCCGCACGGGCAGGGCCGAGCAGCAGTTCGCCCGCGGCCGACAGGCCTCCCCCGATCACCACCACGTCGGGGTCGAAGATGTTCGCGAAGGAGGCCACGGCCACGCCGAGCCACCTCCCGGCGGCGGCGAATACCGCGATCGCTCCCGGGTCGCCGTCCTGCGCACACGCGAGCCCCGAGTGACTGTCGAGACGCCCGTCGTCGTGCAGCGCGGCAAGTTCCGTGCCGGGATTCGCATCCGCGAAGGCCCGCAGGTCGCGCCCAAGGGATGTCCCGCTGCACATGGTCTCGATGCAGCCGTGGTTCGGACAGTTGCCCTGGCACGGGGGACCATCGCCCTTGACGACCATGTGACCGAGTTCGGCGCCCTGCCCGTGGCCGCCCCGGAAGAGCCGCCCGTCGATAATGATGCCGCCGCCGATTCCGGTGCCGAGCGTCAGGAGCACGACGTTCGCCTGCCCGCGCGCCGCGCCAAGACGATGCTCTGCCAGTGCCGCGAGGTTCCCGTCGTTGTCCACCCGCACGGGGAACGGGATGTGCTGCGCGAGGACGTCGCGGACGTGCAGGCCATCGAGCCCCGTGTGGTTTGACGCGCCCACCACACCGGTGCCGGCGTCGATCGTGGCGGGGATGCCCACGCCCACGCCGGCCACGGAATCCGACGCCCCCATGGCCAGGTCACGGACGACACCCGCGATGGCCCCGATGACCGCGTCGGCGTCCGTGGGCGTGGGAATGACTATGGAGTCCTCGACGCCGAAGCCTGCATCCAGACGCCCCGCGGCGATCTTGGTCCCGCCGACATCGACGCCGATGACGCTCATCAAACCCCCGAGGACCGGAACACCCGTCTCCGACGGTACCATCGCCAGCCGATGCCGCCCCAGGGCAAGCCATACCGCCGCTTCAAGGCACGAGGATCCGGGAAATCCGGTGAGGGCCTCGACGGCCTGAAGAACCTCACGCAGGGCGTGGGCGCTGTCGAGCGCCCGGTACCGCCGAGGGACACGGGCCGCAGCCCGTGGGATCCGCCGCCTGAGCGCCATTGGTGGTCGCTGCGCGGCATCGGCGCATGGGGCTGGGTGTGGCGCGTGGGAATGCTGGCCCTGCTCGGAATCGTCACCTGGGGCGTGTTCGGGTTCCTCAGCGTCCGCAATGCGGTGTCAGAGGCCAATGCCCGCATCACGCCCACGGCCGAGAAGGCGCTGTCTCCCGCCGGCCCGTTGCTCTCCGCCCCGCAGAACACCCTCGTGGTGGGGATCGACGCCCGACCGGGCGAGACGCGCTCGCGGGCCGACTCGATCATGGTCATGCGCACCGACCCGGGGCAGGGCAAGGTGAAGTGGCTCTCGATTCCCCGCGACTTCCGTGTGGACCTGCCGGGCGTGGGAACCGAGCGGATCAACGCGGCGTACTACTTCGCAGGTCAGAAGGGCATCATCAACGCCGTGCGCGACCTCACCGGCCTGCCCATCCACCACATCGTGGTGGTGCGGTTCAACGGCGTGAAGACGATGGTGGACGAGATGGGCGGCGTCACGGTGAACAACCCCACGGCAATCAGGAACTGCCCCTATTCCGGTGGGATCCGGGTCTCGTTCCCGCGTGGGAGGATCGACCTCGATGGCGAGCAGGCGCTGCAGTTCGTGCGCGTGCGCAAGTGCGACGACGACTTCCGACGTGCCGGCCGCCAGCAGGCATTTGTCGCCGGTCTCAAGGCGAAGATGGCCTCAATCCCATCCGCGCCCTTCGCCCCGTTCAACGGGTCTGCCGCCGTCCGCTCGATCGGCACCGACATGGGTGTGAGCGACCTCGTGAAACTCGGGTGGCTCCAGTGGAGGCTGAAGGCCGATTCGAAGGACCGCCTGGTGCTCGCCGGGATCCCGCGCGAGGTCGGCGGGGTCTCCTATGTGGTGGGCGAGCCCGACCTCGACGAGCAGCAGCTCGCGGAGTTCGTCGGCCGCTAGGCCCTACGTCTTGTCGAGGCCCACGGTCTTCTTGCCGCCACTGTCCGCGGTCCCGCTTGATGGCGAAGCCGTGCCGGTGTCCCCGCCGGACTTCTTCTTGTCACCGCCGGCCGGGGAGTCGCCCCCCACGGGGCGCTTCTTGGTGCCGTAGTCGGTGTTGTGGAAGCCGCTGCCCTTGAAGTGGATGGCGGGCGCGTGAAGCACCCGCTGGGCGGGCGCACCGCACTCTTCACACTTCTTGAGGGGCTTGTCGGACATGCTCTGGATGGCCTCGAACCGATGGCCCTTCTCACAGCGGTAGTCGTAGACAGGCACGCGTACTCCTGGGGTGGGAACGGCGGCGAGTATAGACCGGAGCGCCGCTCGCTGGCACTCTCATCGGGCATGTGCCACGACAGGGGCACCGGGGGCGCCCTTGCTAGCCTCGCCCACGTACCGCGATGACCGAGCCGATGACCAAGAACCGGACCATCCGCCGCGTCGTGGCCGTCGAAGCGGCCCTCCTCGCGGCCGGAGCCGCGTCCCGCAGGGACGCCCCCCTCCTCGCGGCCGCCGTCACGATGACCGGCGCCCTCGGTGCCTGGGCCGCCTTCCGGCCGGGGTCGCCGCTCTTCGGCCCGGTTCTCACCCACGGGCCCGGCGACAGGCCCCGGGCCGCGCTCACCTTCGATGACGGCCCGGGGCCATCGACGCCGGCCATTCTCGATGCCCTCGCCGACGACGGCGTGACGGCAACCTTCTTCGTGCTGGGCCGTCAGGCGCGGCGCCACCCCGACATGGTGCGGCGCATGCGCGACGAGGGCCACCAGATCGCGAGCCACGGCTACGACCACGGAATCCTCGTCATGCGCGGCCCCGCCCACGTACGTGACCAGATCGCGCGCACCGAGGCGGCCGTCGCCGATGCTGCGGGGCCGGATGTCCTCACGCCCCTCTTCCGCGCCCCGCATGGCTTCCGCGGCCCGACCACCTGGGCCGCCGTACGGTCGGCCGGGTACCGCATGGCGGGCTGGACGAAAGGCGTCTTCGACTCCGCTGACCCGGGGCCCGACGTGGTGGCCGAGCGATCGGCCAGCGCCCTCGCCCCCGGATGCATCCTGCTGCTGCATGACGCCGATGGCTGGGCGCCCGACCGCCTTCGCACCCATACGGCGGCGGCCGTTCCCGACATCTGTGCCGCGGCCCGCAACAAGGGCCTCGAACTGGTCACCCTCGACGAACTCCTCGCGTGAGTGAGGGGGCAGACAGGCGGCCGCGCATTCCCAGGTGGGCCTGGCATGCGATCCGGCTCGGGGTCATCGCCGTGGTGCTCGTGCTGGTCATCTGGAGGGTCGACTGGGGCGCGGTGGTTGCCGCATTCCGCGTCAACAGCATCTGGTTGCTGGCCGTCGCGGTGCTGGCCAACTTCCTGTCGGTACTCCTGAAGGGTCTTGCATGGAAGGGCGTGGTCGACGGGCTGCCCGGCCTCAGGCACAAGACGCGCTACATCGATCTGCTGAGCCCCCTCATGGTGGGCTTCCTCTTCAACACGATCCTCGCCGCCCGCGTGGGAGAGATCGCCAAGGTACTGCTGGCGCGCCGGCGACTCGCAAAGCGGGGGGAGGACCTCTCCACCACGGTGCTGCTCGGCACCGTGGTGGTGGAGAACATCATCACCACCATCGCCTGGGTTGTCCTGGTGGTCGCCATCGGAATCTTCCTCCCACTGCCGTCCTATGCATGGGTCATCACGGCGGTGCTGGGCGTGATCTGCATCGTGATCGTGGTGGTGGCGCTGCTGCAGAACCCCAGTCGGCAACTGCCGCCGTGGCTTTCGACCGGGTCCATCTGGCGGCGGGTCACGCGCGCATTCCGGCGCCTGTGGGCGGCGGTACACGAGAGCCACGCCAGCCTGCGCAACCCGCGGCAGATGGCGCGGGTTGCGATTCCCAGCATGGGAACCTGGCTCGCGCAGTGGGCCGGCATCTACGCCACCCTCGGCGCCTTCGGCCTCGGCTACGTGGGCTGGGCCGGCGCCGGCCTGCTGCTGGTCACCATCACGCTGGCCCAGAGCTTTCCCATCCTGCCGGGCAACCTCGTGGTGTTCCAGGCCGCGGCAGTCGTGCCCCTCACTGCCTCATACGGCGTGGGGGCCGCAGATGCGCTCGCCTTCTCCATCGTACTGCAGGCCACCGAGATGGTCGTGGGCGTGGTGGTGGGATTCATCTTCCTTCTCTTCGAGGGCGTCAGCTTCAAGCAGCTGCGCCGCGAGGCGGAGGAGGAGGAACAGGCCCTCGAGACCTAGGGGCTACCCGAAGCGACCCGAGACATAGGCCTCTGTGCGCTCGTGGCGCGGGCTGCCGAAGACCTCGGCCGTGGGGCCGGTCTCGATGAGGCGGCCGGGCTCCCCCTCATTCTCGATGGTGATGAACGCCGTGAAGTCGGACACGCGCGCCGCCTGCTGCATGTTGTGGGTGACGATCACGATCGTCACGCGATCCTTGATGTCGCGGATGAGATCCTCGATGCGCAGGGTGGACTGCGGATCGAGTGCCGAGCACGGCTCGTCCATGAGAAGAACGTCGGGCTCTTCGGCCAGTGCACGCGCGATGCACAGGCGCTGCTGCTGGCCGCCCGAGAGGCCACCCGCCTGGGAGTCGAGGCGGTTTTTGACCTCGTCCCACAGCCCGGCCCCGCGCAAGTTGCGCTCCACGAGATCCGTGCGCTCTGACTTGTTGAGCTTGGCGCGGGTGAACTTGGGCCCGGCGAGGATGTTGTCGGCGATCGACTTTGTCGGAAACGGGTTCGGGCGCTGGAACACCATGCCGACTGCGCGGCGCACGGCGACCGGATCGGCCTCGCGCCCATAGATGTCGATGTCCCTGAGGTACACCGAACCGGTGCAGCGGGCGCTCGGGACCATCTCATGCATGCGGTTGAGGCACCGGATGTAGGTCGACTTGCCGCATCCCGACGGCCCGATGAGCGCGGTGACGGTGTTGCGCGGGAAGTCGAGCGTGACGTCCTCGACCGCCTTGTGAGATCCGAAGAACGCCGAGAGGTCGCGGGTGTACATGGGCATGGGCCCCGTCGCCGCGGCGGCGGATGTGTCTCCCGGACGCCCGGATGTGGCCGGTGGCCCTGCTGCTGTCGACCCGCCTGCGGCGACCGGCGGTTGCACCGGCTGGGCGGTCGGCTCCGCCGTCAGCGCCCGTGGCGCCTCGGGAGCATCATCCATCGCCACCGCATCATCAGTCATCATGCCTCCGAGGGCCGGGCGCGCCGCGACAACAGTGCGGCCGCGAGGTTGAGTATCAGGATGATTCCCACGAGAACCAGAGCCGCCCCCCAGGCGAGTTGCAACGACGCCGGGGTCTGCACCTGAATGGTGTTCTGGTAGATCAGCTGCGGGATTGCCGCGATCGGCTCATTGATATTGGTCGAGAAAAACTGGTTCCCGAGGGACGTGAAGAGCAGCGGAGCGGTCTCGCCGCTTGCCCGGGCGAGCCCGAGAAGGATTCCGGTGAGGATCCCCGGCCCTGCCGTGGGCAGCACGATCGACCATGTCACCCGCCACTTGGGCGCACCGAGGGCCTGGGCGGCCTCCTTCTGCGCCTGCGGGACAAGCCGCAACATCTCATCTGCCGATCGCACCACGATCGGGAACATGATGATCGCGAGCGCAATGCCGCCGGCGAGGGCCGAGAAGTGCTGCTGCACCACCACGATCCCCAGGTAGACGATCAGACCCACGACGATCGACGGAATTCCGAGCAGCACATCGACGAAGAAACCGACCCCGCGGGCGAGACGCGCCTGCCACCCGGTCTTGCGCGCGACATCGGAGATGAACAGGGCGGTCAGTACTCCCAGCGGTGCCGCGATGATCGTGGCGATACCCATGAGTATCAGCGTGCCGACGAGCGCATTCGAGATGCCGCCCCCGTAGCTGTTGGGATCGAGCGGTGGCAGGCTGGTGAAGAACGACGCGGTGATCGCGGGCAGCCCCTTGCTGAGCATCTCCCACATCACGAGCACCAGGGGCGCGATGCCGATGACCAGGCTGAACCAGATCAATCCCTCCGCAGAGCCCGACCGCACCTTCCGCGACGTCGACACGGCGTGGCGTCCGGTGATGGGCAGGGGCGCACTGCGCGTCGGCTGCCAGCTCGCGTCCGCGGGAGCGCCACCTGCAGGTGGACCGGGGGCGACCACGACCCCTTCGCCGTCGCGCTCGCGGCGGCGCAGGGCGCGGCTCACGAATCCCCTGCGAGGGCCCTTCTCGCCCCGTGACACCAGCAGGCGCGCCCCCGCGTTGATGACGAAGGCCATGACGAACAGCACGACGGCCAACGAGGTGAGCGCCGAGAGCTGCAGGCCATCCGCCTCGTTGGTCTCGAGGGCGATGACGCTGGCCAGGGTCGATCCGGGGCCGAGGATCGACGTGAAGAGGTTCGGCGCATTGCCGAGCAGCATCGCGATGGCGATGGTCTCGCCGACGGCACGCCCGAGGCCGAGCGCCGACGCCCCGACGATCCCCGACCGCGCCCACGGGAGCATGGAGTTCTTCACCATCTCCCACCGGGTGGCGCCGAGGGCGTAGGCGGCCTCCTGCTGCTCCCGCGGCACCGTCAGCAGCACCTCACGGGTGATGGCGGTGATGACCGGCAGCACCATGATGCCGAGGACGAGACCGGCGACGAGGAATGACCCGGCGGTGACAGGGCCCTCGAAGATCCTCCAGCCGAAGAGACTGACGCCGCCGAAGGTGTTCGCGATCCACTCGAGTGCCGGGCGGAGGAACGGCACGAGGACCGTGATGCCCCACAGACCGAAGATGACGGACGGGACGGCGGCCAGCAGGTTGACGAACCCGCCGATCGGGCCCCGCAGGCGGCGCGGCAGGAACACGGTCGTGGCAAGGGCGATGCCGATGGCAACGGGAACGGCCAGCAGCAGCGCGATGAGCGAAGTCAGCAGCGTGCCGTAAATGAAGGGCAGTGCCCCGAAGACGGCGTCGCCCACGGCGGGCGTTGGCACCCATTCGGTGCCAAACACGAATCCGATGACGCCGAAGGTGCTCCACGTGGCGCCCGTCTGGGCGACCGTCTTCCAGAGCAGGTAGCCGACTGCGACGACGGCCAGGAGGGCGGCCACCGAAGCGAGGGTGAGATAGCCCCTGTCCGCCATGACGCTGCCCCGCGGCCGCATGAGGCGGGCATAGCCCGACGGCCCGCCCGGGTCGTCGATGGTCGCTGGTGGTGGTGGCGGTGGTGGGGTCACGTGTGGCTCTGGGCCTCGGCGCGGTTGAGAACGGCAAGCGGCGGCGGTGCCGCCGCGCATGAAGAAAGTGGCGGCTGCCTCAGGGCCAATTCCCCTGGGGCAGCCGCCACCGTTACTGCGGTGCAGCCGTGGCAGTGCCTAGAGGGCGGCGGCTGCCTTGAGGGCCGCGGCCTTCAGCTTGCCGGGCAGCGGCGCGAAGCCGAGACCCACGAGCTGGCCCTGGGCCTTGCTGCCGTAGAAGTACCCGAGGACATCCTTCACCTCGTTGTTCTTCGGGCGACCCGGCACGGCGATCACCCACGTGGTGATGGTGATGGGGTACGCACCCGGAGCAGGGCTGTTCGACAGGTCGACGGCGAGGTCGGGCCTGATCGTCTTGAGGTCACCGGCCTTCGCGATGCTGGTCGGCGACGGCAGGACGAACACCGTCGCGCGGGTGACCTTCTTGCCCTTCTTCACGATCTCGCTCTTGCCGATGGCCACGACGTTGGACTGCAGGCCGGCGCGGATCGAGTCGGCAAGGTCGACATATCCGACCGAGTTCGGGGTGTTCTTGACGCAGTTGGCGACGCCGGGGTTGCCCGGGCCCTTCACGACGGTGCCCTTCCATGCCGGCGTCTGCGAACCGAAGCCGATGTTCGCGCGGTACGACGGGCTCACCTTGCTGAGGTAGTTGCTGAACCCATACGAGGTGCCCGAGCCGTCAGAACGCACGCACAGCGTGATGGGGCTGGCCGGCAGGTTGATCTTCGGGTTGAGCTTCTTGATCTGCGGGGCATTCCACGTGGTGATCGTGGCCGACCAGATGTCGCCGAGGGTCTTTCCATCGAGCTTCATCTTGTTGCCGACGACGCCCGGGATGTTCACCGGCACCGAAATGGCGCCGAGCAGCGTGGGGAAGTACTTGACCGTTCCGCCGATGGCGGCGACCTGGGACTCGGTGAGCACGGCGTCGGTGCCCGCCCAGTCGACGGTCTTGTTGGTGAGGTCGCGGATACCACCACTCGAGCCCTTGGGGGTGTACGAGCAGACCTTCGACTCGCCGCACCAGGTCTGGTAGGCGATTGCGGGGAAGGTGGCGCCCGAGCCAGTCGTGGCGCCCAGGGCGGAGGCGGCGCCAACAAGGGTGCCCGCGCCCACAGCGGCGATTGCCGCGATGCGAAGAGTGCGATTCACGTTCAGGGGTCTCCTGTGTCGGATCATGAATGGATGACTCATGGGTCTCGACGGTGCACTGCAGGGGTCCTGGAAACGTGCGACCGGCGAGTCGCAATGAGACTCCCGCACATCGTGTTAACGGCCTGTGACCTGTTACGCCGATCCCGTGAAGATGTCGTGAATCCTCATTCCGGGAGCGTTTCCATAGGTTCACGCCTCGTTCACGGGATGGTCACGATCTCGGGCGCGCTCCCTCGTAGCGTGGCGACCCATGCAACCCCTCACAGTCCCCGACGACTCCGAGCGCCGCACCGTCCTCATCGTCGAGGACGATGACTCGACTGCCACAGCCCTCGCGTATCACCTGTCGAAGGCGGGATTCGCCACCAGCGTGAGCAAGGACGGTCTCGCCGCCATCACCACCCTCAAGGCATGGCGGCCCGACGCCCTGGTGCTCGACCTCATGCTGCCGCACGTGGACGGCCTGAGCATCATTCAGGACGTGCGACGGTGGGCACCCGACCTTCCGATCATCGTGATGACGGCCCGGCCCGATGAGTCAGACCGCCTCGAGGCCCTGCGGCTGGGTGCCGACGACCTCCTGCGCAAGCCCTTCTCCGCGAAGGAGATGATCGTGCGGATCGAATCGGTACTGCGCCGCAACGAGCTCTCCGGCCCCGTGGCATCGACCGAGATGACCATGGGCGACATGGAGATCGACCGGGCGCGCCTCGAGGTGCGCATCAGCGGCGTGCCGGCCGGCCTCACACCCCTCGAGACGAAATTGCTGTGGATCCTCGCCGACGAGAGCGGCCGCACGCTCACCCGTGAGGAGATCTTCGCGCGCGTCTGGGGCGGCACGCGCCCCGAGGGCGACCGCTCCGTCGACGTGCTGGTGCGTCGCCTGAGGGCCAAGGTGGACGAAGGCGGCGGCGGCTACACGTATGTGCAGACCGAACTGCGCCGCGGCTACCGGCTGCAGGCCGTGCCCCGGGCGTTTCCCCTGTCCGGCAGACGTCGGCGCTAGGGAATGTTCACAGGTGTTTCACATTGACCCCGTTAGCGTTCTCCCCGCACGCATCGCGTTTCCGGGAACCGGGCCATCGTGACCCTCGCCTGAGTGTTCACAACTGTTTCACGCCAGTCCTCATAGGTTGACCCTGTCCCGTTATGGACATCCACGATGCACGTCAAGGAGCTCAGCATGAAGTCACGACGCATGTACGCCTCGCTCGCCGCCCTCGCGGTCGCCGGTGGCTCTCTCACTCTCGCCGCATGCGGCAGCAGCGACTCCACCACGGACACCGCTGCGTCAGGCGGTGGTGACGCCCTCGCAGGGAAGATCACCATCGATGGCTCGTCGACGGTGGCTCCGCTCACCACGGCTGCTGCGGAGTCGTTCAACGGCAAGAACCCTGACGTCAACATCACCGTGGGCACATCCGGCACCGGTGGTGGGTTCGAGGTGTTCTGCAAGGGCGAGACCGACATCAGCAACGCCTCGCGCGGCATCAAGGACGACGAGGCCGCGGCCTGCAAGGCAGCCGGCGTGGAGTACGAGGAGATCCGCGTGGCCTCCGACGGCATCACGGTCGTCACCAAGACCGGGGTCGATGTGGGCAAGGCATGCCTCACCTTCCCCGAGCTGAAGAAGGCCTGGGCGCCGGGCTCGAAGGTGGACAACTGGAGCCAGCTCGGCAGCGGCTTCAAGGACCTGCCGCTGACCCTCGCCGGTGCCGGATCGCAGTCGGGCACGTACGACTTCTTCAACGAGACCATCCTTGGCGAGGACGCCCAGGGCGAGGTCATCCAGCCCCGCCAGGACTACGCGGCATCCGAGGACGACAACGTGACGGTGCGCGCCATTCAGGATGCCGAGGCCGGAATGGGCTACTTCGGGTTCTCGTACTACGAGGCCAACACCGACACCATGCAGGCCTTCGCCATCGATGGCGGGAATGGCTGCGTGGAGCCCACCACGGAGAGCATCACGAGCGGCAAGTACCCCATCTCGCGCCCGCTCTTCATCTACGTGTCGAAGAAGTCCCTGGCCCGTCCGGAGGTGAAGGCGTTCGCGAAGGACTACGTGGCGACCTCCACCGAACTGGCCACCGCCGCGCAGTTCGTGCCGGCACCCCAGTCGGCCCTCGATGAGTCGATGGCCAAGCTGGATGCCGCCAGCTGAGCAGTGAGCTGACACGTCCTCCCGACCCACGGGCGCGGAAGCGCGCCCGTGGGTCGCTGGGCGAGCGCGTGGTTCTGCTCGCCCTCGCCGCCGCGGCGATCATCTCGGTGCTGGTCACCGTGGGGATCGTGGTGGTGCTCCTGGGCGAGGGCGCAACCTTCTTCACCAATGTCCCCCTGAAGGAGTTCTTCACGGGAACCGAGTGGTTCCCGCTCGAGGGCAAGTACGGGGTTCTCCCCCTCCTCAACGCATCGATCCTCATCGCCCTGATCGCCGCCCTGGTGGCGGTCCCGCTGGGGCTCGGATCGGCCATCTACCTCAGCGAGTACGCCCCCGAGCGACTTCGCCGCGTCGTGAAGCCCGTTCTCGAGATCCTCGCCGGAATGCCCACGATCGTGCTGGGCTTCTTCGCCCTTGATGCGGTCACGCCGGCCCTGCAGGCGCTCATTCCCGGCCTCGGCCTCTACAACGCGCTCGCCGCCGGCATCGTGGTGGGCCTGCTCATCACGCCGCTTATCAGCTCCCTGTCCGAAGACGCCATGCGCGCCGTGCCCAACGCCATGCGGGAGGGTGCGTTCGGTCTCGGTGCAACCCGGCGCATCGTGTCGCTGAGGGTCGTCGTGCCCGCCGCGCTGTCGGGAATCGTCGCCTCGATCGTGCTGGCGCTCTCGCGGGCCATCGGCGAGACCATGGCCGTGACCCTCGCGGCCGGCACCATGCCGAACCTCTCATGGAACCCCCTCGAGGGCATGCAGACCATCACGGCCTACATCGTTCAGGTGTCGAAGGGCGAAGCCACCCGCGGCAGCCTGCAGTACGAGTCGATCTTCGCGGTGGGCCTGCTGCTCTTCGTCGTGACCCTCGCCATCAACATCGTCGCCGTGCGCATCGTGCGCAAGTACCGGACCGTGTACCAGTGAGCACTGTCGAGACCACCCCACCACCTCCGCCGCCCGCCGCGCCCGTCGTGCTGCGCCCGCTTGCGCGAAAGCGCGCACGGCCGTCGGAGCAGGCCTTCAAGTGGCTCCTCATCGCGCTCACGGGCATCACCATCGCCATGCTGGTCTGGCTCATCACATCGGTGGTCATCAAGGGCGCGGGCTCGCTGTCGCTCGACTTCCTTCTTGATCGGCCCTCCTCGAACCCCGCCATCGCGGGATTCAACTCCGCGCTGCGTGGATCAATCGTGCTGATGATGATCACCATCGTCGTGGCCTTCCCCATCGGCGTCGCCGCCGCCCTCTACCTCGAGAAGTTCGCCACGCAGTCGGCAGCGGCCACCGAGAAGCGCCTGCGGGAGCGGCTGGCTTCGGGCGCTGTCGCGGGGGGCCTGCGGCCGCTTGTGAAGGTGCGCCTCTGGTGGCTTCACGTGCGCCCGCGGGTCGTGCACATCGTGGACATCAACATCTCGAACCTGGCTGCCGTGCCGTCCATCATCTACGGCCTGCTTGGCCTTGCGATCTTCGTGGGCATCATGGGCATCCAGAAGTCGCTGCTGGCGGGGGGCCTCACTCTCGCCGTTCTCATCCTGCCCATCATCATCATCGCCTCACGCGAGGCACTGCGCGCCGTTCCGAGCTCCATCGAACAGGGGGCCATGGCGCTCGGCGCCACGCGGTGGCAGGCAGTGCGCAGGCAGGTATTCCCTGCGGCGTTCCCCGGCATCCTCACCGGTACGATCCTCGCCCTGTCGCGCGCCATCGGCGAGACGGCGCCGCTCATCGTGGTGGGGGGCATCGTGTTCGGCACTGCCGTGCCGAGCCTCAACCCGCTCGATGCCGGCAATGAGGCACTCTTCGCCATGCCACTGCAGATCTACTTCTGGACCGACCAGCCGCAGGCATCGTTCCAGGCCATCGCCGCCGCTGGCATCATCGTGCTTCTCGTGACCCTGCTTGTCATGAACCTCGCGGCAATCATCCTTCGCAACCGATACAGCAAGCGCTGGTAGGAGAAATGGCCGCACCTGTGGACACCGACAACACCTCCTCCAACACGCCTGACGCCGCCGCGCCGATCGAGATCCGCGTCGTCGCGGGTGCCGCCGCCGAGCCGTCCGGCTCCGCGGCGGCCCGGCCTGCGGACGCCCTTGGGCCCGCCATCTTCCAGATCCGTGACCTGTCGGTGTGGTACGGCGCGCAGCAGGCCGTGCGGGGGGTCTCGATGGACATCCCGCAGCACGCCATCACGGCGATCATCGGTCCGTCGGGCTGCGGGAAGTCAACCGCGCTCCGCTGCCTCAACCGCATGAACGACCTGATCCCCGGCGCCCGCGTGGGCGGCACGGTGATGTTCGGCGGTGAGGACCTGCTGTCGAGCGACGTTGACCCCGTTGACCTGCGCGGGCGCATCGGGATGGTCTTCCAGAAGCCCAACCCGTTCCCCAAGTCCATCAAGGACAACATCGAGTTCGGCATGAAGGTGAATGGCATCACGCCCACGGCCGAGCGCGTGGAGCAGGCCCTGCGCGATGCGGCCCTGTGGGACGAGGTGAAGGACCGCCTGAAGACCGACGCATTCTCGCTGTCGGGTGGCCAGCAGCAGCGGCTGTGCATCGCGCGGGCCATCGCCGTGGAGCCCGAGGTCATCCTCATGGATGAGCCCTGCTCGGCCCTCGACCCGATCGCCACGCTGGCCATCGAGGACCTCATGAAGACCCTCGCCGAACGCTTCACGCTTGTCGTGGTCACCCACAACATGCAGCAGGCCGCCCGCATCTCCGATCAGGTGGCCTTCATGACTGTCGAAGGTGCCGCGGAGGGCGAGCGCTGCGGCGTGCTGGCCGAGGTGGGCACGGCGCGCAAGATCTTCTCGGCGCCATCCGACCCCCGCACCGAGGCCTACATCACCGGCCGGGTGGGCTAGCTACCCCACCCGCTGTACGGCAAGCACGGCCACGTCATCGCGCAGATGGCCCTCGTCATAGCGGCGCGCCGACTCGGTGAGGTACGCAATGCGCTCCTCGAGTGACTGCCGCGGGCATGAGGTGAGCACCTCGGCGGCGCGGGCCCAGCCGAAGATATCCCCGTCCCGCCGCGCCTCCACCAGGCCATCGGTGTAGATCACGAGCATCCCGCCCACGGGAATCTGCACCTCGGTCACCGGCCAGTCGACATGGTCGAGCAGGCCGAGGATGGGGCCCCGGGCATCCACCTCAACCGGCAGTGCCCTGTCGCCCGCCACGAGGAGGGGGCGCGGGTGGCCGGCCAGGGCGAACTGGGCACGGCCATCCGGATGCACGATGCAGTGGCACATGGTGGCGAAGATTCCCTGATCGCGCTCGTGCGGCTCGGCGATGTGGGTGTTGAGGATGTCGAGCACGCGCCGGGGATCGGGGTCGACCTCCACGAGCGCGCTCCAGCCGAACCGCATGCGCGCGGCGCGTGCGGCCGACTCGGCTCCGTGCCCGGCCACGTCCCCCACCATCACCACGAGCCGGCCGTCGGGCAGCACGCGGGCGTCATAGAAGTCGCCGCCGATGGCAAGACCGGGGCTCGACGGCAGGTAGCGCGCGGCAAGTCGCCAGCCCGGAACCGACGGGAGGTTCTCGGGAAGCAGACCCTGCTCGACCGTCTGCCAGAGGCGCCGCTCCGCGCGCGCGGCCTCTGACCGACGGGCACTCGCCTCCGCGGCTGTGCGCTGCAGGGTCACCTGATCCTGCATCTCGTTGAAGCCCACAACCAACTGCACCACCTCGCGGGCGGCGTCATCGGGGGGCGGCACCGATGTGCCCACATCACCCTCGGCCACGCGCCGCACGCCCTTCGCGAGCTCCCCGAGGGGGTTGCCCACGCGCCGCCACAGGGCACGGGTGGTGGCGAGCACCGTCAGCACGGCCAGAAGGGCCCCGCCGATGACGGCGAGGATGGTGAGGATGCGACCGCGGTCGGCTCCCGCGAGCGCCTGCTGGCGCTCCGCTTCGACCAGTTCCCGCAG
>JBIIQA010000091.1:0-6046 GCA_044342355.1 Miltoncostaeaceae bacterium
GCACGATCTTGGCTGCCACGCCGAGCCCGATCATGAGGCCCCGGCCGAGGGGCCGTGCGGCGAGCACCATCCCCCATGCCACGGCCGCGGAGATGAGCGCGTCATTGGAATTGCTTGCCAGCGTGAAGGCGGTGAAGGGGAACGCTGCCCAGGCGATGGCGAAGGTGAGCCCCATGCGCCTCCCGGCGAGGCGCCAGCCGAGGATGAGCAGGGCGAGGATCGTGAGCCCGTCGAACAGCGTGGCCGCGCCGTGGGCCGCCGGGAGGTCATCCCAGACGCCCGTGTGCGGGGAGATGGCCTCGAAGGGCACGTACGCCAGATAGTTGAGGGGCCCGTAGGTGTCGCACTGCCCGCAATTGTCGGGGAAGTTGCCGTAGGGGGTCTCCCCGTTCGCGATGAGGTCGGCCCCGATCACCCCGGCGTACCCGACATCGATGACGTTGCTGTTCAGGCCGTTGAGACCCCAGCGGAGGGCGATGAGCAGGATGAGCACGGTCACGAGCAGCCACGTGGGCATCCATCCGGGAAGCCCGGGCACCCGGGCCGCACGGGCACCGGGCGCACCGGGGGGTGTACCGGTGGCAGCCACCGACGTGGCGGGGTCACTGTCACCGGGGATGCCGGAGATGGTCCGGCGTTTCCGTGCCCGGGCCACCGTGATCCAGATCATGCGCGCAAGCAGGTAGACGAGTGGCGGGTACTGCAGAGGCACCGACGTGAAGATCTCGCCCTGGTTGAACCAGTGCCAGGACGCGGTGAAGGAGAGGAGGACCAGAAGGTCAAGCGTGCGCCACGACAGGATGCGGCGGGGGCGGGTGATGGGCAGCAGCACCAGCAGGAACACCGCGCAGAGTGGAACCCAGATTCGCCAACGGTTGACGGCCCGTCCGAAGGATCCCTCGTAGCCGCGGGCCATCATCCACGCGACCTGGGGACCCACGCGCACCTCGGCGATGTTGCCCTCCTCGTCGCCGACGTACACCTCGGCCTCGACGACCTCGGCATCCTTGGGGCCCCCGACGAACGACACCTTCCAGCGGCGGTCCTTCCGCTCGAGTTCGGCTTCGGTGCGCGTGATGGGATTCGCCGCCACCCACTCGCGCAGCCGGGGATCGCCCTCGGCGATGGTGATGGCCTCCTCGCGCGAGAGCGACGGCGAGTAGCTGGCATCGTCAGCGGCACCCGACACCTGGGCGCTCGCCCGGGCCTGAAGGTCAGCAGCCCCTCGTGCCACGCCCTGCAGTATGCCGTCGGCGGCCGCGAGGGCCTCGGACGGCGTGGTCACCGCGATCCCGGCGGTCGGGGCCGGGGCCTGCTGGGCCCACGCCGCACCCGGAGGCAGCATCGCCAGCATGCAGGCGAGCACCGTCACGCCGAGGGCGTGCCGGAGGGTCACGGCGTGCCCCGGCCGCCTACCGGAAGGACCACCGCCGGCTGAGCAGGTAGCTCAGCGGCGTGACCAGAACGATCGCGATGGCCTGGGCGAGCACCTCTCCGAGACCGGCGTCGACCAGCAGGTGAAGGATGATGAGGTTGGCGCCGAGCGCCACCAGGCATACGAGCAGGTACCGCACGCCCTGCGCGAGGAGCCGCTCATCACCGGCGCGGAACGTCCAGTGCCGGTTGAGGAGGAAGTTGTTGATCCATGCGACCACGAATGCCGCGATGGCCGCGGGGATGTAGTGGATTCCCCCCATCGTGACCAGCCAGAAGACGAGCAGGTTGACGGCGTAGCCCGACACGCCCACGGCGAGGAATCGCACGAGCTGGAGCCAGTCGGAACGCGGAACCCGGCGGGGATCGGGGATTCGCAGCAGGGCGGACGGCGGACGCTCGCCAGCAGGTGAGTCATTCAACGGCACGGCCGACGAGGCTATCAGAGGCCCCCTGCCAGCTCGTGGCCCGGTGTCACCGATTTGGCAGGTACACACGGGCGCACGGCGTATCATCACGCAGGGATCCGTCCGGGTCCCCATGCTGATGAGCACACGCGACGTGACCGACACCACGGGCACAGGGACTCCGGTCCCCCCACAGACGCCGCTGGTCGGCCCCGCCGACGCGGCCCGGTACGACTCACGGTTTTCCGCGCTCGCGTCTGGCACCACATCGTCGGTGATGCGCGACCTCATGGCAATCACCGAGAAGGCCGACATCATCTCGCTGGCCGGCGGTCTGCCTGACACAGAGACGTTCCCGCGCGCGGTGTACGACGAGATCGCCGCTGAGATCGGCACCGACTTCCTGGCTGCGTCGCTGCAATACGGACCCACCGACGGCATGCGCGAGCTGCGCGAGCAGATCGTGAAGGTCATGGCCGACGAAGGCGCCCGCGCGCGCGTCGACGACATCATGATCACCACGGGCGGCCAGCAGGCCATCGACCTCAGCATTCGCACGTTCGTCGACCGCGGCGACGCCGTGCTGGCGGAGGGGCCCACGTATCCGGGGGCCGCCCCCTGCTTCACCGCCTACGGGGCAGACGTCACGCACATCCCGCTTGACGACGACGGCATGCGCGTCGACCTCATGGAAGAGGCCTATGCACGTCTTGCCCGCGAGGGCCGCCCGCCCAAGCTGCTCTACACCATCCCGAACTTCCAGAATCCGGCGGGCGTCACCATGTCGCTTGAGCGCCGGAAGCGCCTCGTGGAGTTTGCGCACTCGGTGGGGCTGCTGATCGTCGAGGACAACCCGTACGGTCAGATCCGCTTCGAGGGCGAGCCGCTGCCCACCCTGTACGAGCTCGACGACGGCGCGGGGTGGGTGGTGTACCTGTCCACGTTCTCGAAGATCCTCGCCCCCGGAATCCGCGTGGGGTGGGTGGTGGCCCCTGCGCCGGTGCTGCGCAAGATGAATCTGGGCAAGCAGGCGGCCGACCTCTGCTCGTCAACCTTCATGCAGCGCTTCGTCACCGAGTACCTCAAGCGGTACGACTACCGCGAGCACGTGGCCCGCGTGAACACCATCTACCGCAGCCGCCGCGACACCATGCTGGCGGCGCTTGAGGCGCGGTTCCCGGAGTCGGCCACGTGGACCCGCCCACGCGGCGGCCTGTTCCTCTGGGCCACCCTGCCCGACTACATCGATACGAAGCACCTGCAGGCCAAGGCGCTGGAGCGCCAGGTCGCCTTCGTCCCCGGCGAGGGCGCGTTCCTCGACGGCCGTGGCCGCAACTCGATGCGCCTCAACTTCTCCGGGGTTCCCGAGTCGGTCATCACCGAGGGCATCGGACGTCTGGGCGACGTCGTCAACGAGTTCATCTCATTGCACGAGGCGCTGAACCCGGGTCGCGGATGACCCGCGTCGCCGTCTTGAAGGGCGGCACGTCGCTCGAGCGGGAGGTATCGCTCCGGTCGGGAACCAACGTGGAGATGGCGCTCGGCCGACTGGGGCATGAGGTGATCGCGCTGGACGCCGATCAGCACCTGGTGCGGTCGCTGCGCGACGAGCGCCCCGAGGTGGCGTTCATCGCCCTTCATGGGCGTGGCGGCGAGGACGGCACGGTGCAGGAGATCCTCGAGATCCTGCGCATCCCGTATACCGGGTCGGGCGTGCTGGCCAGCGAGCGCGCCATGGACAAGGTGGTATCGAAAGCGCTGTTCCGGGCGGCCGGTGTTCCCGTGCCCCACGGGTATGCCTTCAACAAGAGCGCCTTCAGCGCCATGGGGGCGGCTGACACGCTTCCCGAGATCCAGCAGGGGCTCGGGTTGCCGCTGGTGGTCAAGCCCGCGCGGCAGGGCTCGGCGCTGGGTATCTCGATCGTGAAGGAGCCCGGCGATCTCGGGGGAGCGATCCTCAACGCCATGGCATACGACGACCGCGTGCTGGTGGAGCGCTTCGTGCCGGGGCGCGAGCTTGCGGTGTCGGTGGTGATGGCTGATGACCCGTGGGCGCTGCCGGTGATCGAGGCCGTCACGATGGGTCGCGACTTCTACGACTTCGAGGCGCGCTACACCCCCGGAGAGACCGAACTGCGCGCACCGCGCGACCTCGATGACGACATCATTCAGGAGGCCGCGCGCGTGAGCATCGCCGCCGCGAGGGCGCTTGGTTGCCGCGGCATCGCCCGGGTTGACCTCATCCTCGATGATGAGGGCCGCCTCTGGGTGCTCGAGGCCAACACGATCCCCGGCATGACCGATACGAGCCTGCTCCCCAAAGCGGCTGAGATCGCCGGTCTCGGATTCGACCGCGTGGTGGCCGACATGCTTGACCTCGCGGCGCTCGATACCTGACGCGCCTGGCCGGTCGCCTGCCGGCGCCTGACACCCGGAGGCCTGCATGACGACCATCGGTGACATCCCCGGCGCACGCCGTTGCCGCGTTGATGTGGGCGAGGGGCAGCTCTCGGTGCAGGAGATGGGTCCCGATGAGGGCGCACCCGTGATCCTGTGGCACGGCTTCCCCGAGATGGGGTACTCGTGGCGCCACCAGGCCGCGGCCTTGGCCGACGCCGGCTACCGGGCCATCGTCCCCGACCTGCGCGGCTACGGCGAGAGCGACCGCCCCAGTGGCACCGATGCCTACGCCTTCCCGAAGCTGGTGGGCGACGTGGTGGGGCTCATCAACGCCCTTGGCCACGGGTATGCCCACATCGCGGGCCACGACTGGGGCGGCAGCCTGTGCTGGGCGACATCCGCCCTCATGCCCGAGAAGGTGCGCTCGCTGTTCATCCTCAACTCGCCGCACCCGGTGGCAAGCGCCGAATGCCGCCAGGTGCCCGAGCAGCAGCAGAAGAGCTGGTACATGCTGCTGTTCCAGTTCCCCGGAATTGCCGAGGAGTGGCTGCTGAAGGACGACGCCGCCAACCTCGAGGCCTTCGTGTTCGACACCGCCGCGCCCGGCACGTTCCCGCCGGAGGAGCGCCGCATCTTCAAGGACGCCCTCATGCGCCCCGGCGCCATGACCGCGGCGCTCGAGTACTACCGCGCCAACATCCCGGCCGAGAACTGGCTGAAGCCGCCGCCCGACCTTCCGCCCATCACGGTGCCCACCACCATCGCGTGGGCGGACGCCGACGCCTACATGAGCCCCCTCCTGCTGGAGCGCTCCATCACCAAGGTGGAGGCCCCCCTCGAGGTCGTCATGCTGGAGGGCGTGAGCCACTGGGCGCAGCAGGAGGCCCCGGCCGAGGTCGCTGCCGCGCTGCTGGCCCACCTGGCGCGCACCCCCTGACCCCCAGGGGACAGACCCCTCGGAGACGTAGAGTGGGTTCATGACCAGCACTGACTCGCCGGGCCGCATTGACCTCGAGCACGACGGCTTCATCGCCATCGTGACCATTGCCAACGAGGCCCGCGCGAACAGCCTCGATGACGCCATGCTCACCTCGTTGGCCGAGGCGCTGCAATCGGAGGCCCTGGGCGATGCCCGGGCCGTGGTGCTCACGGGCGCCGGCGACCGCAACTTCTCCGGTGGGGTCGATCTGGCCTCGCGCGACGGAGACGCCCTCACCGACGCTGTGCGCACCGGTGAGCGCCTGCTGGGCCGCGCCGCTGCCGCGGTGGAGGGTTGCCCGGTGCCCGTGGTGTGCGCGCTCAACGGAAACGCGTTCGGCGGCGCGCTCGAGATCGCCATGGCCGCCGACTGGCGCCTGGCGTCGCGCGGCGCGCGCTTCGGCATGCCGCCGGCCCGACTGGGTTGGGTGTATGCGGCCGAGGGCATCCAGCGCTTCGTGCGCGTCGCGGGGGCGCCGGCCACGCGCGAGTTGTTTCTCACCGGGCGACCCGTCGACGCCGAGCGCGCCCGGCAGATCGGAATCGTCAACCGCGTTGTGGACCGCCTGGAGCTTCTCGATCTCGCAATCGGGGATGCCGACGCGGTGTCGCGCAATGGCCCCATCGCCGTGCAGGGAATGCGCTCGGTCATTCGCGCCATGGAGGACGGCGCCCCGTCGTCGGAGGCCGCGGAGATCGCCGAGCGGTGGCGTCAGCGGGCGTTCGCGAGTGAGGACATCGAGGAGGGCCTCAGGGCCTTCCGCGAAAAGCGGGACCCGGACTTCGGCGGACGCTGAGAGCCCGGTGACGCGGGCGTTCGCCCACGA
>JBIIQA010000092.1:0-5950 GCA_044342355.1 Miltoncostaeaceae bacterium
TGCAGCACGCCGCCGGGGTGAACAGTGGCGACGGCGCCATCCACATGTCGTACGTGCGCGGCACCAACGTGATGGCTCTCACGCCGTCGGCCACCAACGTCAGCGCCACCTCGCTCACCTATGCGCTGACCTTCGACGGCAACGTGACCGGGCTCACCACGGCGAGCTTCTCGCTGGACGGGACGTCCAGCGGATGGACCGTGCAGGGGGTCATGGGCCTCGGGTCGTCGTACACCGTGACGGTCGTCTCGACCGGCGCCGTGACAGACGGCAGCCTTGTGCTGCGCCTGAAGGGCTCGTCGTCCACGGATGCCTTCGGCGGTCCCGCCCCGGGGGCCACATACGACGCGACGGACGTGACGGTCGATCGCACCGCACCCACCGTCACGTCGGCAACGCCTGTCGGCGGCACGCCCACCAATGCATCGACGGTGGCCTACACCGTCACCTTCAGCGAGCCGGTCACGGGCTTTGACTCCGCGGACGTGAGCACGACCGGCACGGCCACGGGCTGGACGGTGGCATCGGTGGTCGCGGCCGGCGGCAACGCGTACACGGTCACGTTCAACGCGGGCAGTGGCACGGATGGCACCATCGTTCCGCGCATCGCCGCCGACGGGGTGACCGACGCTTCGGGCAATGCGGGCCCCGCCTCTGCCTTCGCCGGCGAGGCGGTCACGGTCGACCGCGTGGCACCGGCCGTTGAGTCGTTCACTGCGACGAGCCCGACCCGGGCATCGAGCATCGCCTACACGCTCACGTTCAGCGAGCCGGTGGATGGCCTGGCCCCCGGTGACTTCATCGTGGGCGGCAGCTCGTCGGGCTGGACCGTATCGAGCGTGTCGGCCTCGAGCGGCACCACGTTCACCATTCAGGTGGCCAGGACCGGCGCCACCGATGGCACCGTGGTGCCCACGTTGGGCGTTGCCAGCGTGGTGGACGCAGCCGGTAACACGGGCCCGGGAACGGCGGCCACGGGCACAAGCGTCACCGTGGACCGCACGGCGCCCACGGTGAGCGCGTTCAGCGCCACGACGCCCACCCGTGGCAGCCCCATCGCCTACACCCTCACCTTCGACGAGCCCGTGTCGGGCCTTGCGGTCAACGACTTCGCCATCACCGGCACCTCGGGCGGATGGACCGTGGCATCCATCACGGGGTCCGGCGCCACCTACACCGTGAACCTGGGCAACGCGTCGCCCTCCGACGGCACCGTGGTGCTCACCCTCGCGTCCGGCTCCGTGAGCGACGCCGCCGGGAACACCGCGCCGGCCACCGCGGCCGTCGCCAATACGGTGACCTTCGACGGCACGCCACCCGCTGCCGAATGGGCGCTTGCCGCAACGCCCACCAACGCGTCGGTGTCCGTGTTCACGCTCTCGTTCAACACGCCGGTCACCGGTATTGCGGCCGGCGACTTCACCAACCGGGGCACGGCCACCGGCTGCATCTTCTCGCCATCGGCAACGTCGGGAACCAGCGTGACCGTCAGCGCATCCGGCTGCTCCGAGGGCAGCGTCATCGTGCGCATCGCCGCCGATTCGGTGGATGATGCAGCGGGCAACGCCGGACCCGCGACGGCCCAGGACTCCGCGGCCGTTCTCATCGATCGCACCGCACCCGCGGTCTCATCCTTCGTGAGCAGTTCGACCACGCCGAGCAACGCGGGCACCGCGACCTTCAGCGTCACATTCGACTCCCCCGTCACCGGCCTTTCCGCAGGTGACTTCACGCCCACGGGCACATCCGCCGGCTGGTCTGTTGATTCGCTCACCGGCTCCGGCGCGGGCCCCTACACCGTCACCCTGTCCGCGGCGTCTCCGACCACCGGCACGCTGGGCCTCGACCTGGCATCCGGGTCGGTTCTCGATGCCGCAACCAACGCGGGACCGGGCACCACCGCGAGTGCCACCGCAACGATCTCCATCGACGTGACGCCGCCGGGCTCGCCGTCGTTCACGTCCGGTCCGAGTGGCGACATCGGCGTGACGTCGGCCTCCTTCGAGTTCACGGGCGCCGCATCTGGTGAGCGCTACGAATGCCAGGTCGATGGCGATGGACCGTGGACCTCGTGCGCCTCCCCCAGGTCCCTCTCCAACCTCAGCGATGGCTCGTACTCGCTGGGCGTTCGCCTCGTCGACGAGCTGGGCAATGCCGGCACCCCGGTGACCCGTTCCTTCACCGTCGACACCACCAGCCCCGCCAGCGCGGTGTCGATCACGAACAGCCTGCCGGTTGATGGCTCGAGCACGCGCACCACGTCGGCCACCATGACCTTCACGGGGTCGGACTCCGGTGAGACCTACTCATGCAGCCTCGATGGATCCGCATGGGCTGCCTGTGCCACCGCGACCGACCCGGGCAGCCAGCCGTACACGGGGCTGGCCGACGGTGAGCACGTCTTCCGCGTGGCAAGCACCGATGCCGCAGGCAATCGCGGCCCGGTGTCCACGCGCGTGTGGACGGTGGACACCGATGCTCCGACCAACAGCCCCGTCATCACGGCGGCGCCGGCCAGTCCGGGCAGCGACGGCACGCCCACGTTCGCCTTCGGCGGGGCCGCGACCGGCGAGACCTACGTGTGTGCCGTCGACGCCGGCGCGTTCGCCCCGTGCACCAGCCCGTTCACTACCGGCGCCCTGGCCGATGGCAGCCACACCTTCAGGGTGGCGCTGCTGGATGCCGCGGGCAACCAGGGGCCGTCGGCGTCGAGCACGATCGTGATCGACACCACGGCGCCTTCCACCACGCCGACCATCTCGTCGAGCCCGGCGATCCCCGGCAACGACCCCACGCCCTCGATCGCCTTCACCGGCGCGGGCGCGGGGGAGACCCATGAGTGCCAGGTGGACGGCGGGGCATGGATGCCGTGCACGAGCCCCACCTCCCTCGGACCGCTTGACGACGGCGCCATCACGTTCAGCGTGCGCCTGGTCGATGCCGCCGGCAACACCGGGTCGGCATCCACCACCACGTGGACCGTCGACTCCAGCGCGCCCGCGGCCCCGACGCTCGCGCGCACCCCGTCGGCGACGCCCACCACATCGACATCCGCCTCCATCGCCATCACACCGGACGAGGCGGGCGGCACCCTGCAGTGCTCGCTCGACGGTGCCGAATGGACCACCTGCACCAGCCCGCGCTCGCTCACCGGCCTGGCCGACGGCAGCCACACGATGCGCGTGAGGCAGGTGGACGCCGCGGGCAACGCCGGTGCCATCGAGTCCGAGTCGTGGGTGGTCGACACCATCGCACCCAGCGCCGCCCCCACCATCACCGCGGGCCCGAGCGGCGGCGTCGCCGTGACAACGGCCGGCTTCGCCTTCACGGGCGCCGGCACCGGTGAGGTCTACGAGTGCTCGCTCGACTCGGGCGCGTGGGAGGCATGCACGTCGCCCGTGTCCCTCACCGGGCTCGCCGATGGGGCGCACGCATGGAGCGTGCGCCTGCTGGACGCTGCCGGCAACAGCGGCCCTGCGGCAACCCGCAGCTGGACCGTGTTCACCACGCCGCCGCCCCCGCCCGCCGGCAGCACCGCACCCGGGTCGACGTCGAACCCGACCAGCACGTTCTCGTTCACCGGCGCCACCACCAGCACGTTCGAGTGCCGCATCGACGGTGGTGCATGGACCACCTGCACCAGCCCCTTCACGACGCCCGAGCTGCCCGATGGCAGCCACACCCTCGAGGTGCGGCAGGTGGACGGCGGCGGCAACATCAGCGCCCCGCCGTACCTCGAGTACACGTGGGTGATCGATTCAGAGGCGCCGGCCAGCGTGGTGTTCGGCAACGTTCCCGCGAGCCCCACCAACGCCACCACGGCCGCGCCCACCATGACCATCAGCGCCGACGTGGCGGGCGTGGCGACCCACTCGCTCGAGTGCATGGTGGACCCCGGCACGTGGCAGGAGCCGTGCCTCGTCACCGGCCCGGGCCCCGGCCCGCTCACGAAGGCGCTGAGCGGCCTCGGCGAGGGCGAACACACGGTGGTCGCACGCCAGCGCAAGACGCTCGCCGACAACAGCGTCACCCTGAGTGCGGAGAGCAGCATCGTCTGGACCGTCGACATCACGCCGCCCGCAGCGCCGACGATCAGCAGCCGCCCGGCCAATCCCACCAACCAGACGTCGGGCACGTTCGGCATCTCGGCGCCGGCGGCCACCACGCTCGAGTGCCGCATCAACGACGGCGCCTGGGCGGCCTGCACGAGTCCGGCTCCGGTGAGCGGTCTTGCTGACGGCAACCACACCTTCCAGACCCGCGCAGTCGACTACGCCGGCAACCGCAGCACCGCAACGTCGGTCACGTGGGCCGTCGACACCAATGCGCCGGGCACGGCTGCCTTCACCAGTCAGCCACCCGTCGACGCCTCGTCGGAATCTGCGACCTTCGGCTTCATTCTCCCGGCCGGCGGCGCATCGGCCATGTGCTCTCTTGACGGAGCGGCGCCGGTGCCCTGCACCGCGCCCTACACGGTGTCCGGCCTCGTGGATGGCACGCACACCCTGCAGGTGAGCGTGGTGGATGCCGCGGGCAACGTCGGACCGGCGACGTCGGTTACGTGGACCGTCGACACGCAGCCGCCGCCGGCACCCGCTATCGCAACCGGCCCCACCGGATCCGTGCAGGAAATTGCGTCGACGTTCACGTTCACGGGGGCTGCCGCGGGTGACGTCTACCAGTGCAACATCGATGCGTCGGGCTGGCTGCCATGCGCGACGCCGAACACCACCAGTGCGCTTGCCGAGGGCGCGCACGTGCTGATGGTGCGCACGGCCGACGCCGCCGGCAACGTGAGCCGCACAGACACCCGGGAGTGGACAGTCGATCGCACTGCGCCAGCCGGCACGGTGACCCTGACCGACTCCCCGGCCAATCCGTCGTCCATCGCCACCCCGCAGTTCGGGTTCAGCGGCGCTGCGGCTCCCGACACCTACTCGTGCCGCGTGAACGGCGGCGCCTGGGCACCGTGCACGAGCCCGTTCACCCTGCCGAGCCTGGGTGACGGCACCCATTCGTTCGAGGTGGCCCTCACCGACGCCGCGGGGAACATCGGCAGCCCGACCACCTATGCGTGGTTCGTGGACACCGTGGCGCCCTCCAGTGCGCCTGTGATCCTCAGTAGTCCGAGTGCCTACAGCAAGGACCTCACCCCGTCCATTGTCTTTGCCGGCGCCGGGGTGGGCGACACCTATGCATGCGCGATCGACTCGGGCACGTACGCCGCATGCACCAGCCCCTTCACGTCGGCACAGCTGTCCAGCGGCGCTCATGCCTTCCGCGTGGCGCTGGTGGACGCGGCGGGCAACCGCGGGCCCGATGCCACTCGCAGCTGGATCACCGTGGCCGACCCGCCGGTGACCGTCCCGGTCATCACCTCGGGCCCAAGCGGCGCGACCAGCGACAGCACGCCCGAGTGGGAGTTCGCCGGCGCCGGTGCGTCCGAGACCTACGAATGCCGGATGGACGACGATCCCTTTGCCGCCTGCACCAGCCCGTTCACCTCGTCTGCCCTCGCCGATGGCACCCACGTGTTCGAGGTTCGCACCGTTGATCAGGCGGGCAATGGCGGCACGCCACTCGCCCGCACGATCATCGTGGATACCGAGGTGCCCGGCGAGCCATCGCTTTCCGGCGCGCCGTCGGGCAGCACAAGCGCCACCGGCGTGAGCATCAGCTTCGGTGGTGAGCCAGGCTCCACGTTCGAATGCCGGCTCGACTCGGGCGCATGGGCACCGTGCACCTCGCCCTTCACGGCGAGCGGTCTGGCAGATGGCACTCACACTCTCGAGGTGCGTGCATTCGATGCTGCGGGGAACGTGAGCGACGTCGTCGCCGGTACGTGGACGGTCGACACCACGGCCCCCGCGGCCCCCACGGTGGACAACCTCCCCGTGAGCCCCACCAGCGAGACCTCCGCCAGCCTCTCGATCACCGCCGCCGAGCCCGG
>JBIIQA010000017.1:0-20406 GCA_044342355.1 Miltoncostaeaceae bacterium
GACGGCATCGTGCCGCAGGTCGGCACCGCCGTGGGTGCCGGCCGCACCGTCATCGGACGGGTGCGCGACCTCTCGCGGAGCGCCACCTTCGATCTCTCCCGCTACACCAACGACGCAGGTGACAACGTGCAGGTGGACCTCATGCGCCAGACCACCGGGCCGGGCGTCTAGATGCCTGCCGGCGGTCCCTTCCGCGCGATCGTGGTGGGCGATGTCTTCGCCGCCCCCGGGCTCCGTGCCGTCGAGGCGGTGCTGCCGCGCCTGCGCGCCGAGCACGAGCCCGATCTTGTGGTGGTGAATGCCGAGAACGCGGCTGCCGGCTCGGGCACCACGCCCAAGCAGGTCACGTCCCTCTTCGCGGCCGGCGCCGACGTGCTGACCGGTGGCAATCACACCTTCCGCCGCCCGGAGATCTTCCCGGTGCTCGAGCAGGACGCGCGGGTACTCCGCCCGGCCAACCTCAGCACGCGCGGCCCCGGTTCGGGCAGCGTGGTGGTGGATGCCCGGGGGGGCTTCCGGGTGGGCGTCATCAACCTCATCGGTTCGGTATTCATCGAGGCGGCGCAGAGTCCCTTTGCGGTGGTCGACGACCTCGTCGACCGGATGCGCCGCGATACCCGGCTGATCATCGTTGACATGCACGCCGAGGCCACCAGCGAGAAGGTCGCCATGGCCCGCCATCTCGATGGCCGGGTGACGGCCGTCGTGGGAACCCACACGCACGTCCCCACCGCTGACGAGCGTGTGCTGCCGGGGGGGACCGCCTACATCACCGACCTCGGGATGAGCGGACCGCATGACTCGGTCATCGGCGTGAAGCAGGAGCCGGTGCTCCGGCGGTTCCTCACCGGGCTCCCCGCGCGATGGGAGCCCGCCACCGGCGACGTACGGGTCCAGGGCGTGATCATCGAGGCGGATCACACGGGCAGTGCGACGTCGATCACCCGGTTCGACATCCCCGTCTAGTTCCCCGCCCGGTCCCCGGCACCGTCACCCATGGCGTCCGGGTCCTCCAGGCGCCGGAGCGCGGGTACGCGCCGAACCAGCAGGAGGGCGACCACGCCCACCGCCACGATCGTGGCGATGAGGGTCCACTGTGCGGTCGAGGGAACCCCGACCTGGAAGAAGTTCCTGAGCAGCGGCACCTGCAGGCCCAGGGTCAGCACCACGGCGAAGCCGCTCACCATCCACCACACCCATGGACGCACCCTGCGCCGTTCCACGCCGCGCTCCAGTTCCACCACCACCGCGAGGCCGAGGAAGGTGGCTGTCAGCACCGCCGCAGTACGCGCCTCGTCAAGGGTACCGTCGAGTGTCCCGCGTGACAGCAGGTATGCCGCGGTGATGGCAAGGGAGATCACGATGCCCGCCGGGATGGCGAATGCGGCGAGGCTCCGCATGAAGCCCTCGCGCCGCACCGGCCCGTCGCTGCGGGACAGCGCCAGGAAGAAGGCCGGGATGCCGATGGTCAGCGACGACGTGATGGACAGCTGCCGTGGCAGGAACGGGAATGCGATGGGGATCAGCGCGAAGGCGAGCAGGATGATGGCGGAGTACACCGATTTGGTGATGAAGAGCTTCGCGACGCGGTGTGTGTTGCGGATGATCTGGCGCCCGGCATCGATTGCACTCGGCAGGGTGGAGAAGGCGTTGGTGAGCAGGACGATGTCGGCCACGCCCTTGGCCATCTGGCTGCCGTTGCCCATGGCCACGCCGAGACGGGCGTCCTTCAGGGCGAGGACGTCGTTGACGCCGTCGCCGATCATCGCCACGTAGCGGCCATTGGCGGTCATCGCACGCACCAGGGCGCTCTTCTGCTCGGGCGTGATGCGCCCGAATACGGCCGTGTGCTCCACGACGTCGCGCAGCGCCCCGGGGTCATCGGGGAGGTCGGGCCCCTGCATCGCCGAGTCCGCGCCGGCGACGCCGCAGGCGATGGCCACGGCCTGCACCGTGCCCACCCCATCGCCCGAGATGACCTTCACCTGCACGCCCTCCGACTGGAGGAAGCGCACGGTCTCGGCGGCGTCCGGGCGGAGGGCCTCCTCGAGGAGGATGGCGCCGATTGCGCGCGTGGGTGGCAGGTGGCCCAGCGGCTGCGCCACCGAGTCCTGGTTCTCGTCGAGCCCCTTGTCCGACGTCGCCACCAGGAGCACCCGCTTGCGGTCCGCCTGGGCGGCGGTGATGGCCGACTGCAGGGCGGGCGGCACGTCCACCCCGATGCGCGCGAGGATCTCCGGAGCCCCGAGCACGATCGTGTTCCCGCCGGGAAGGGTGACGCCGCTCCACTTGCGCGACGACGCGAAGGGGACCTCGGCGACGGGCACGGCCGCGTCCGCCGGCATGGCGGCGAGGATGGCCTCGGATGTGGCGTTGCGTGCGGCTGCGCTTGCGGCCAGCATGCCCGCCGCACGCCGCACGTCATCATCGGTGTGCCCGGGTGCGGGCACGACCCCCGCGACGTCGAGGCGGTTCTCGGTGAGCGTGCCGGTCTTGTCGACGCACACCGTGTCGACGCTCGCGAGGCTCTCGATCGCGTTGAGCTGCTGCGCGAGGGCGCCGATGCGTCCGAGTCTGAGGGCGGCCACGGCGAACGTGAGGCTTGCCAGCAGCACCAGCCCCTCGGGGACGAGGGGAACGAGGGCGGCCACCACGCGTTGCACCGACGTCGCCGGGGCGCCGAAGTCGAGCCAGACGGTGGAGACCACCATGAGGACGGCCAGGGGCACCATCACGGCGATGATGATGCGGAGGATCCGGTTGATGTCGATCTGGAGGGGGGATGGCTGGGAGCGCGCCCCCTTCGCCTCGGCTGCCAGCCTCTCCGCGAAGCTGTCGGCACCGACGGCGGTCACCTCGTAGGTGCCGCTTCCGGCCACGCAGTAGGCCCCCGAGAGCACGGGGTCACCCGGCCCGCGCGGGACCGACTCGGATTCACCCGTGAGCACCGACTCATCGAGGCTCAGCCCCGTGGCGCCTGCCACGGTTCCATCGGCCACCACCTGATCGCCGGGCTGCAGCAGGACCACATCACCGGGCACGATCTTCGCCACGGGCAACATCGCCGGCTGGCCGTCGCGCAGCGCCCGCCCCTGGGGTGCCACGAGCAGCGCCAGGCGGTCGAGGGTGCGTTTCGCCCGCACCTCCTGGAAGATCCCGATGGCCGTGTTGGCGACGAGCACCCCACCGAACAGCATGTCGCCCCAGAGCCCGAAGATGGCGAGGGGCACCAGCAGGATGATCAGGATCAGGTTGAACAGCGTGAAGGTGTTCGACCAGACGATGTCGGCGAGAGATCGGCTGGTGCGCGGCGATTTTCGCGGCGGGCTGTCCGCGAGGATCCGCGCGGCCTCGGCCGATGTGAGGCCCGGCGTCGTGGGGAGATCGGCCGGCACGGGCCGAGCCTACGCGGGGAGCGTTTCCACGCGCAGGAGCGTGCCGGCGGGCACCTCCGGCGAGTGGGGGGGGAGCCACGCGAGAACATCGGCACCGGCGAGGGACGACAGGTGGTGCGATTGCTGCCGCGGCTGGGGGACGAGGCCACCATCGCGGATGCGGCACCGCAGGAGGTCCACGCGGGGCATATCCGGCCCCGTGTGGTCGTGCGCGAGGGGCAGCGCCATGTTCCACCCGGGGGCATGACCGAGGAGCGGCCGCCCGAGCACGTGGGCCACGACCACGGCCGACACCGGATTACCGGGCAGCGCCAGCACCGCCTGGCCTGTGGATCCGAGCCCCCCGACCAGCGCCGGCTGCCCGGGGCGCGCGAGCACGCCGTGAAAATCGGTGACCAGCCCGTGCGCCGCGAGTGCGGCGCGCACGTGATCGTGCACGCCGACCGAGATCCCCCCGACCGTCACCACGATGTCGGCCCCGGTCGCGAGTGCCCGCGCCACGGCGTGGGCCGTGGCCCCCGCCTCGTCGGGGGCGCTGCCCACGTCGATCACGTCGGCGCCGGCGGCGATGAGAACCGCAGGCACACCCGCCGACGCGGCATCCCACACCTCGCCGGCCCCGAGGGCCGTGCCGGGAGCGCGCACCTCGTCGCCGGTCACCACCAGCGCGACGCGCGGGCGGATGCGGCAGGCCACGTCGGCACGCCCGGCTCCCGCGACAAGGCCCACCTCCTGCGCGCGCACCTGATGGCCGGCCCCGAGGATCACATGCCCGGCGACCAGGTCGTCGCCCCGTGCGCGCACCCCTGTGCCCACGGCGACGGGATGCGCCACGTGCAGCCCATCCGTCACGGGGCGGCCGGGATGTGCAGGCCGGGCGTCCTCCACGCGCAGGATGCAATCGGCGCCGGTCGGCAGCGGTGCACCCGTGGCGATGGCCATTGCCTCGCCCGGGGCGATCGCCCCCGGCGCCTGCCCGGCCCGCGTCTCCCCGACCACCCTCAGGTCACCCGGCGTGTCGGCGGCGCGGAGGGCGAATCCGTCGAGCGCGGAGTTGGTGAACGCCGGTATGTCACCCGCGCTGGTGACCGGTACCGCCAGGATGCGGCCCGGGGCGGAGCGCACCGGCACATCCTCGGTGCCGGTGGAGGGAGCCCGCGACGCGGCGAGGGCGAGCGCGCGCTCCAGTGGCACGGGGCCCGTCATGCGGGCACCGGCCGGCGCCGCATCAGTCGTCGGCGAAGACCCGCGGGGCGGCGGCGAGCGCGAACGCGATCCAGATGACGCCGAGCGCGAACGGGATGTAGCCCACCTCATGGCGGTCGATCCAGCCGATCCACGTCGTGAGCAGGCCGAGGAGGAGCAGCATGCCGACCAGCCAGATGGGGAGCTTCTTCACGTCGACCTCTCGCGCGTTGGTGTGCTGCGTTCCGTTCGCGGCAACCACATTACCGGCCGGGAAGGGTAGTCTCCCCGCCCGCCATGTCGGAACCCAGCGCACACCAGGTCACGGTAACCACGGACGAACGCCCCTCCGCCATCGTCGTGATGGTTGACGGCGTCGTCGACGCGAGCACGCTGGCCGAGGTCTCGGCAGTGCTCACCGAAACCCAGCGTGATGGGCGAACGGTGTACATCGACCTGTCGGCCGTGTCATTCATGGACAGTCGCGGCCTCGGGGCCCTCATCGCCGCCAACGAGCGCGCACGTGAGGGGGCCGCGGCCATCCGCCTGTACGCGCCGTCCGACGCTGTGCGCCGCCTCCTCACCATCTCGGGAGTCACCGCGGTGCTGGTGGAGGCCGAGGAGATCCCGGCCGCCTGAGGGGCGTCCCCCGCGTGGTCCCGCGGGGTTGACAGCGGTGTTACGTTCGATGTGGTCCGGCCATCTGAGCCGGCGATGCGTGAGGAGGACCCCATGGACCGGACGTACGAGGTCACCGGGATGACGTGCGATCACTGCCGCCGTGCCGTGGAGCACGAGGTGGGCGCGGTGCCGGGTGTTGCGGGTGTGACCGTTGACCTGCCTGCCGGAACCGTGCGTGTGGAGGGCGAGGCGGACGACCGCCTGGTGCGCGATGCAATCGCCGAGGCCGGGTACGTCGTTGCCTGAGCACGACCTGATCATCGGGGGAATGACCTGCGCGGCCTGCGTGGCCCGCGTGGAGAAGGCCCTCAACCGGATGGACGGGGTTGACGCGTCGGTGAGCCTCGCAACCGAGCGCGCCCACGTGACGGCGCCCGAGGGCGTGGAGGATGACGCGCTGGTGGCCGCCGTTCGGTCGGCGGGCTATGACGCCGTACCCGTATCCCGTGCCCCGGGCGATCAGGGCGAGGATGCCGCGGCGGCCGTCGCGGCCGGCCTGCGCCTGCGGCTCCTGTGGGCTGCGTGGCTCACCGTGCCGGTGGTCCTGATGTCGATGATCCCACCCCTGCAGTTCCCGGGCTGGCAGTGGGTGTCGCTGGCGCTCGCGACACCCGTGGTGTGGTGGTGCGGATGGACCTTTCACATCGGTGCCTGGCGGGCGCTCATGCATCGGTCGTTCTCGATGGACAGCCTCGTGTCGCTCGGGTCCGCCGTGTCCTGGGCGTGGTCGGTGGTGGCCGTGCTCTTCCTCGGCGCCGGTGAGATCGGCATGACCATGCACATGTCGTTCATGCCCTCCGATGCGATGGGCGCGGAGGTCTACTTCGAGGTGTCGGCGGGCATTGTGGCCCTGGTGCTGCTCGGTCGCTTTCTCGAGGCACGGGCACGCCGCAGCGCGGGGCAGGCGATCCGGGCGCTCATGGCGCTCGTGCCCGACCGGGCCATCGTGCTGCGAGGAGGTGATGAAACCGAGGTCCCGGCGGATTCCGTGCTCGTCGGTGACCTGGTGGTGGTTCGCCCCGGCGACCGCATCGCCGTGGACGGCGAGGTGGAGTCGGGGACGTCGGCCGTGGATCGCGCCCTGCTCACCGGTGAGAGCGTGCCCGTGGAGGTGGGCCCGGGAGACGCCGTGGAGGGTGGTGCGCTGAACGCGGGCGGCCGCATTGTCGTACGTGCAACGCGCGTGGGATCGGAGACTGCTGTTCACCGCGTCGCCGAACTCGTCGAGGCCGCGCAGGCCGGCAAGGCACCCGTGCAGCGCCTGGCCGATCGCGTGGCGGGCGTGTTCGTACCCGTGGTGATCCTCATTGCCCTCGGCACCCTCATCGGCTGGTTGGCCCTTGGACGCTCCGCGGGCGAGGCCATGACGGCCGCAGTCGCCGTGCTCGTCATCTCCTGTCCCTGTGCGCTCGGTCTCGCGACCCCCGCCGCCCTGATGGTGGGAACCGGCCGCGGCGCGCAACTCGGCATCCTGATCCGGGGCCCGGAGGTGCTCGAGAGCACCCGCCGGGTCACCGTGGTCGTGCTCGACAAGACCGGAACGCTCACCGAGGGTGCCATGCGGGTGGCTGAGGTCGTGCCTGCCGATGGCTGGGATGTCGGCGAGGTGCTCGCCCTCGCGGGCGCCGTGGAGGCGGGGAGCGAGCATCCCATCGGCCGCGCCATCGCCGAGGAGGCACGCGCCGGGTCGCGCCCCCCTGTCGCGGCGTCGTCCTTCATGTCGCGCGCCGGCCTCGGCGTGACCGCCGAGGTGGGGGGCCGCCGCGTGGAGGTGGGCCGCAGTGATGACCTCACCGGGACGCTCGCAGATGCGCGTGACCGCGCGCGGGACGAGGGACGCACCGTGGTCGCCGTGCACGTGGACGGCGACCCGGTCGGGGCCATCGCCGTGAGCGACGTGATCCGTCCGGAGACCGCGGAGGCCGTCGCGATGCTCCGCGACCTCGGGCTGCGGCCGATCATGGTGACCGGTGACGCGGAGGCCCCCGCGCGAACTGTCGCCGGCATCGCGGGGATCGATGAGGTGGTGAGCGGCGTATTGCCCGAGGACAAGGAACGCATCGTCCGCGAACTGCAGGCGGCGGGAGAGGTGGTGGCCGTGGCCGGCGATGGGGTGAACGATGCGCCCGCACTGGTGCGGGCCGACCTCGGCATCGCCATCGGCACCGGCACCGACGCGGCGGCGGAGGCCGCCGACATCACACTGGTGACACCGGATCCGCGTGCCATCGCTGATGCCATCCGCCTGTCACGCCGCACGCTCCGGACGATCCAGGGCAACCTCGTGTGGGCCTTCGGCTACAACGTGGCCGCCATTCCCCTTGCGGTCCTGGGCCTCCTCAACCCGCTGATCGCCGCGGCCGCGATGGGGCTCTCGAGCATCTTCGTGGTGACGAACTCCCTCCGTCTTCGGGGGTTCACGCCGGCTCGGTAGGCTCTCCCGGTGGCCAACGAATACCTGGGAAGCGGCGGGC
Organism: Miltoncostaeaceae bacterium; assembly: GCA_044342355.1. Taxonomy (GTDB): domain Bacteria; phylum Actinomycetota; class Thermoleophilia; order Miltoncostaeales; family Miltoncostaeaceae; genus SYFI01. Next base: position 7,736 of record JBIIQA010000017.1, read on the forward strand.
GCCTCGAGGGTGGCCCGGCCGACGAGTTGATCAACGCGGGGTACCGCTACGAGGCCGCTGCCGGGCCCCGCCTGGCGGCTGGTCTGTCCACCTCCGACCTCGCCCACGTGGTGGCGCTCACGGAGGCCGAGGCCATCCCTGCGGATCAGGCCAGGACCTTGCTCGCCGCGCTGCTCGAGCTCGACGCCATCCCGGGTGATGAGTTCCCCTGGGACCCGGCGCTGGGCGACGCCTTCAACAGCCGCGAGCACCAGCTGAAGGAGCGCGCGGGGAAGGTTGCCGCAGGCTGGCTGTCGGCGGGCCGCCCGCGGCGCGAGGCCTTCCGTGTGGGCCTTCGCCTCGTGGCCCGCGACGCCGCGCGCGATCTGCACGATGCCTGCATCGATCTCGCCGATGCGCTGGTGCGCCTCGCCGATCGGCATGCCACCGACCTTGCGGCCGATTACACGTACCTGCAGCCGGCGCAGCCCACCCGTCTCGGCCACCTGGTGCTCGCCTACGCGTATCCGGTTCTCCGCGACGCCGAACGTCTGCGGTCGGTCCATGCCGATCTCGACCTGTCGGTGGCCGGCGCGGGGGGCAGCGCCGGGTCGCGCTGGCCGCTCGACCGCGCACGGCTCGCCGAGCTGCTGGGGGCATCGGGGGTGGTTCCGCATGTGAAGGACGCCATGTGGCAGTGGGACCCCTACGTGGAGCTGGTGGCCGCCGCCGCCACCACGGCGACCCACCAGAGCGAGCTCGCGCAGGACCTGGAGATCCTCGCCAGCCAGGAGTTCGGCATTGCCACGCTCGCCGATGAGCACAGCCGCGCCAGCGCGTTGATGCCCCAGAAGAGGAACCCGTATGCGCTGGCCGTGGTGCGCGCCACTGCCGGCACCGTGGCGGGCGACCTCACAGGGATGCTCGTGGCGCTGCACACGGGCTCTGCGCGTACCGATCACTTCCATGTGCTGAACACCGTGGTGCCGCGCGCTATGGAGGAGGTCATCGCCTCCACCCGCCTGATGGCGGCCGTGGTGGATCGCATGACCCTTGACGCCACCCGCGCCGGTGACGCCGCCCGGCGCGGGTTCATCACCGCCGCAGATCTTTCCGACGTGCTCGCGCAGGATGCGGGCCTCGACTACCGCACGGCGCACCACGTGGTGGGCCGTGCGGTGAAGATGCTGGTGGATGCCGGGCAGGATGAGTCGGCGCTCACGCCTGAGCTGCTGGCCGAGGCGGCCCGGGACAGCGACGGCATTGACCTGGTGGTGGACGCGGCGCTCATCGCGAGGGCCCTCGACCCGGACGCCGCCGCCGACACCCGCCTGCAGCAGGGCTCATCGGCTCCGGGCGAGACCGAGGCCATGGTGGCCGGATGCGAGGTGGCGGTTGAGGAGGCCCGGGGCTGGAGCAGCCGCGGAGCCGAGCGGGCAGTGCGGGCCCACAGGGCGCTGCGCGACCGTGCCCGGGAGCTCGCGGGCTCCTAGCTCCCGTCTCCTGCGGGGGCTGGGTGGCAGGGCGTGGCCGGCTAGGACCCGCCGGGGAGCGGTGCGACGCTCACCCTCACCCGTGAGGCGTACCGGCTGAGCAGGCGGTAGAGCGCGGGACCGATGATGAGGGCGAAGATGACGTTGCCGATCATCGCGGCGACGTCGAACCACGCGCTGGCAACGCTTGCGGTGATGAACGCCGCCCACGAGACCTCGGGGCCGAACGTCGCCAGGAACCACAGGTTCATCGCCCACCCGAAGAGCAGGCCCCATGCGCCTGCCACCGTTGCCAGGCCGAGCCGGGTGCGCGTGGCGGGCCGCAGCAGTGCGCCGCTCGCGCCCACGGTGCCCCAGAGGAGCATCTGGGCGGGGGTCCACGGACCCTGGCCCAGGAATGCGTTCGAGATGAGTGCGGCCAACGCACCCACCGCCATGCCGGCGCGCGCACCGAGGGCCGCCCCCGCGACGAGGCACATCGTCGTGACGGGCTTCACCGATGGGACGGCGACGAAGAGCACCCGCCCCGCGGCCGTCGCCGCGCCAAGGGTGGCGGTGAGCGCCAGCATCTTGGGTCCTCCGGGCCCGCGCTCCCACGCGGCCCAGCCCACCAGGAGCAGCGCCACGGTGGTGAGGATGACGATCGATGCTGCGCTCATGCGGTGAGCAGCGCGGTGGGGGGGCGACCCGTGGGAACGGCGTCCCCATCCACCATCTCGAGAACCTCGTCAGCAGCGGCCACGGCGAACGGGCCATCGTGGGTGGCCACCAGCACCGCCACCCCGGTCGCCGCGCGCGCGCGGATCAGCGCTGCCAGAGCGCGCTTGCGCCCCGGGTCCATGCCGCGGGTGGGCTCGTCGAGCACCAGCACGCGGGGCTCGGCCACGATGATCGACGCGAGGGCCACACGCTCGCGTTCACCCACGCTGAGGTCGAGCGGGTGCCGGTCGAGCAGGTCGGCGAGCTCCAGCGCGTCGGCGGCTTCGGCCACCCGCCGTGCGCGCTCCGCCCCAGTCACTCCGAGCGACCTCAGCGCCACGCCGATCTCATCGGCCACAGTCTCGGTGAGGAGGTGGCGGCCCGGGTCCTGCGGCACGAGCGCAAGTCGTGGGAAGCGCGCCTCGGGCGGCAGCGCCGAGACATCGTCATCGCCCAGCATCACGCGACCCGACTCGGGGCAGTGCAGCCCGACGAGGGTGCGCAGCAGCGTGCTCTTCCCGCTGCCATTCGGGCCGACGAGGGCGGTGACGCGTCCCGGGACGAGTGCGAGCGAGGCCTCCCGCAGCACCGCGTGCTCCCCATGGCCCGCGACGATGCGCTCCAGCCGTGCGGCCGGAGGTGCAACGCCGCGGCAGGGCATCGGGGCGTCGGCGACGGCCTCGGCTGGTGCCGCCGGCCCGATCTGCCCGCAGCAGACCGCCAGCACGCGATCCGCGATGGGCCGGACGCGCTCGGCGCGGTGCTCGGCGATGACCACCGCGGTGCCCGCATCGGCCAGTGCGCGCAGCGTGCGCGTGAGCGCCGCCGCCGCCGCCGTGTCGAGTTGTGAGGTGGGTTCGTCGAGCAGCAGCATGCGCGGGCGACGCGCGAGCACCCCGGCGATGGCGACGCGCTGCCGCTCACCGGATGAGAGTTCCTCGATGCGTCGAGCGCGCAGGTGCGTGGCTCCGGCCGCGTCGAGCGCCTGATCAACGCGGAGGAGGATCTCATCGGCGGGGAGGCCTGCGTTCGACGGGCCGAATGCCACGTCGCGTTCCACGGTGCCGAGCACCGCCTGGGCCTCGGGGTCCTGAAACACCATCCCTGCTGCGGCCCCTATCGCGGCGGGAGGCTCGCGGAGTGCGTCGTGCCCGGCGACCTCGACCGATCCGCGGATGGAGCCACCGTGGAAGTCGGGGATGAGTCCCGCGAGGGCGCGCAACAGGGTCGACTTGCCCCCGCCCGACGGCCCCTCGATCACAAGCACCTCGCCCGCGTGCACGTCGAGGTCGATGCCGTCGAGCGCCGGGTGGGTGGCGTCACCGTACGAGAAGGCGAGCCCGCGGACACGGGCGATCGTCGTATATGGGTTCCCGTCGGGATCCCCGTGCACCGTCACCTCAGTCCTCGAAGGTCGTGGTGCCAAGGCGGGGCAGGTCTCCTGGCTCCCGGTCAACGCGCCCCCGCACCTTCCCGGGGTCATCCCCCAGTGGCTGGGCCCCTCACGGCCCCGGCAACGACGCTCACGGTCACAGTGGCGGGACCGCGCCGGAATCGCACCGGCTTCCCTCACCACGCCCATGGCTGATGAGGAGCCTACCGGTGCCGGGCACGTAACCGAAGGCCATCCGCCACGACGTCCGCCAGGAGCGGGAAGACCTTTGTCTACCTGCCCGGCACCGGGGTCACAACGGCGGGAGCACCACGCCGTGCGCGAGTGCCATGCCGGCGATCACCATGCTGCCGAGGGCGACGATGCCCACGGCCACCCGCACCACGCCCCGGCCCAGCGGACCCAGGCGCTCGCGCACGCCCGGGGCGAGGCCCTGCGGTGCGGACCACGCCGTCCAGATCGCGAGAACGGCGCCCGCCAGCAGGTAGTCGACCACCACGAAGGTGGAGGGCAGATCGTCGCGCAGCCCCTGGATTCCCATGACCACGACGGCCGCGAGGAAGAGCAGCAGGATGAGCGTGCGCATCGCCCCGCGCAGGCCCAGCACCTCCACCTGCGCGGCGGCCTCCTCCCCGCCGTCGGCGAGCGCGACCTGCATGCGGCTCTCACCCACCATCATCCGGATGAAGAGGAGGCCCACCCCGGCGAGCAGGGCGAGGTGCGGGATGTGTGCGAGGAAGAGGTCCACGGGCTCAGGTTCCTACTTGGTACCCCCGTTGAGCGCGGCGCGCGGGTCGTCGAACGGTGACCTCCGGAGCGTCGTCCACAGGTTGTATGCGAAGACCAGCTGGGCGGCGACGAGCACGGCGAGGAACACCAGCGACAACTGGGTAAGGCCCAGGTACTGATCGGGCAGCTGCGCCCAGCGGCGCGGCGCGCCCTCGAGGCCCTGGAGCATCTGGCATGTCACCCAGCCGTAGGCGCCGATCACGGTGCCCCACAGGTGCCAGCTGCCCAGCCGCTCGTTCCACCACGGCCGGCCCATCAGTTCGGGCAGGAACGCATACATGGCGCCGAAGATCAGCAGCCCCATGTTGAGGAAGGCCATGTTGTGGAAGTGCCCCACGATCCACAGGGTGTTGTGGAGCGTCTCCTGGAATGCGGCCGTGGCGTTGATGATCCCCTGCATGCCGGCGACAAGCCACGAGATGACTCCGGCGATCAGGAACTTCGATGCCACGTTCCACTCGAAGTCGGAGCGCCAGATGGTGGCCGCGATCGAGTAGAGGGAGAGAGCGGATGGCAGCACCAGCGCGTACGTGGTGGGCTGCATGATCGTTCCGAGCGTCTGCTGCACGTTCGACTCGTCGGGGTAGTTCATGTAGAGGTGGTGCGCCCACACGAACAGGTTCATCGTCAGCGCGATGAGCCACGCGATGCCCACCGCCTTGCCGGCCACGAGGTCGCGCTTCGCGTACCTCGGTATGAGGTAGTAGTAGGTCGCCGCCGCCGGGAAGAGCAGCAGATAGACCACCGGGTGGCCGAAGGCCCACAGCAGGTTGCCCGCCAGCAGCACGTTGATCGAGAAGCCGTCATTGGCCGACTCGATGATCCCGAACACCAGCAGTGCGGCGAACGGCAGGGTGGCCAGGAACATGTCCACGGCGTTCACGGCGAAGGGGAGCACGGGGTACGGAACCCGCCCGCGCTTCGTCTTGAAGCGCGATGGGAAGAGAAGGCCGAACCCGAATGTCAGGCCGATTCGCTGGCCGAGGGTGTCCTTCTCGGCCTTGAGGCCGGGCCCGATGGCCGTGTGCAGCACGGCGGCGCAGTAGGCGAGGATCGAGATGCCCACGAGGAGCACGGACCCCGAGAAGAACCCGGTGACGGTGTCGCTCCACTGACCGGCCGAGAAGAACGGCAGCGGGTACAGGAACACCCACGAGGCGCCGAATCCGGAGAGGAGCGTGGTCACGACGATGCCGATGACACCGAGCATCATCGACCAGTACATGATCTCGGGGAGCACGAAGCTCCTCACGGGAAAGCCCACCTTCATCATCACCCAGAAGGTGATTCCCATGAGGAAGAATCCCGCCCATGCGATGAACGCGCCGAGCCCGTGGGCCGTCATGATCGCGTACCAGAAGTTGTCGCCCAGGGTGATGACCTCGCCCTGGCGGAGCCGGAGCAGCAGCCCGAGGATCCCGGCCACGACCAGGTACGCCGTGGACGACCAGATCACGCGCAGCACGAAGCGGCGTGTCCTCGTCTGCACCAGCGCGACGGGCATCTCCGCGTCGTCGTAGGGCAGCGACCCCTCGGCGGGGGCCGGCGGAATGGCAGTGGTCATCATGCGGTCACCTGAAAGGCCGGATAGATCATCTTGTGGTGCTGGTAGCCGCAGAACTCGAGGCATCGCATCTCGTACGTGCCGGGTTCGTTGAAGGTGTGCGACCGGGAGACCGTGTAACCGGGGATGGACTGGACGTTCATGATCATCTGGCCCTTCGGGTTGTAGAGGGCCATCGCATGGTTGACGTCCTTCGACGTGACGTTGAACTGCACGTGCTGGCCCACCTTGACGGTGGTCGGCTGCACGAGGAACCCGAACTGCATTCCCGTCACCGCCACCTGCACATCCCGCGCGGAGTCATCCTCCGTGAACCACGGCGCGCGCCAGATGGTGAGGCCGAGGAGAACTCCCAGCAGCACGACCACGAAGACGCCCCACCAGGGCTCGCCCTTCTCGGCGCGCTCGAGGTCGACTCCCTGCCCCTTGTCGCGGCGTCCTGCCTTCGTGGACCACAGGATGCCGAGCGCGATGGCCACGCCTCCGGCGACGAATATGAGGTAGACGATCCAGATGCCCTTGCCAAGCGATGTCATCACGGGACCAGCCACCCTCCCGGCGATTGAGCGGAACGCCGGTGACGCTAAGGGCCGGTTACGCCCACCTCAATTGGGCGCACTACTGTTCCGGCGTACGGGTTTCCCGCATTCCGCTACCCCAGCTAGGGCGCGACCCGCTCGATCGACCAGTCATCTCCCGTGAGGCGCGCGACGAGGCGGTCATGGAGCCCATCGGGGTCCTCCTGCCAGAACTCGATGAGGCGGGGTTCGAGGCGGTGACCGATCCAGCCGTCGGGAATGCCCGGCGGGTCGGGCTCGCCACCCGCGGCGGCGAGCCGGCGCCTGAGGTCGGCACGCGACTCCAGCCGCTCGCCCTGGCGCCACGCCCGGGCGGCCCGCCGGGCCTCCGGCCGCCTGCGGGCCATGTACGCCGCCACCTCGTCGGGCGCGAGCAGGTGCACGGGCCCTTCGACCCGCGCCTGCCGACCGAGTCCGGCCCAGAAGAACACGCCGGCGGCGTGGGGCTGGGCCATGAGGTCGCGCGCCTTCCGCGATGCCTCGTCGGTGATCCATTCGATTCCCCGTGGTCCCCATCCCCGCACGAACACCATGCGGGCCGAAGGACGACCGTCCGCCGCCGCGGTCGCGAGCGTCATCGAGGTCGCCTGGGGCTGCGCGGACGCCCGGGCCTCGTCGATCCACGTGGCGAGGGCGCGCGGGGCGTCGGGCCCGATGCTCTCCGGGAGGAGGGGTGCCATGCGGTCCACGGTACCCTGCGGGAATGGCGCACATCGAGGTACCCGGCTGGATCCCGCGGGTCGGAATGGCCGGCGACGCCGAACTGCCGACCCTCGGGGAGCAGCCGGTGGTGTCCCCGTACGACCGGCAGGAGATCGCCCGCGTGGCGGTATCCGGTGAGGAGGCCGTGGACGCCGCGGTGGCGGTCGCCCGCCAGGCCCTCGGCAGCATGCCCATCGCGGCGGAGAGGGCACGCATCCTCGACCGCGCCGCGGGACTGGTGGAGGATCGGGCAGAGGTGCTCGCCCGGATCATCGCCGCCGAGGCGGGCAAGCCGCTGCGGCAGGCCCGTGGCGAGGTCGCCCGCTGCTCCGACACCCTGCGGTTCTCGGGTGCGGTGGCACGGACCCTGTCGGGCGAGGTCATCCCCATGGATGCCGCGGATTCCGGTGCGGGCCTGATGGGCTACACGGTGCGGGAGCCCATCGGTGTGATCGCGGCCATCACTCCCTTCAACTTCCCGCTGAACCTCGTGGCCCACAAGCTGGGACCCGCGGTGGCGGTGGGCGCCCCGGTGGTGCTGAAGCCCGCGGGCACGGCCCCGCTGTCGGGCCTCGCCCTCGCGGCGATACTGCGCGAGGCGGGGCTTCCGCCGGCGATGCTGGGCTGGGTGCTGGGGGACGCTGTGGCGGGAGGGCCGCTCACCGCCCACCCCGACGTGGCCATGGTGTCCTTCACCGGCAGCAGCGCCGTGGGGTGGGCCATCCGCCGTGCGCGGCCGGACATCCGCGTGGCACTCGAGCTGGGCAATGCCACCCCGGTCATCGTGCACGACGATGCCGACATCGCCTCAGCGGCGCGCGCGATCGCCGGCAGCGCCTTCGCCCACGCGGGCCAGTCATGCATCTCCGTGCAGCGGGTGCTCGTGCAGCGCGAGGTGCACGACGCGCTGATGGATGCCCTCCTTCCTCTGGTGGATGCGCTGGTGGTGGGCGATCCGTGTGATGAGGCGACCGATGTCGGACCGGTCATCGACCCCGCGGCAGCCGACCGCATCGTCGAGTGGGTGGACGAGGCCGCAGGGTTCGGGGCCCGCGTGCTCCGGGGTGGTGTGCGCCTGCCGGAAGGTCCGGCCATGGTTGCCCCCACCGTGCTGGACGGCGTGGCCCCCGCCGCCCGCGTGATGCGCGAGGAGGTGTTCGGCCCGGTGCTCGCCTGTTGCGTCTATGACCGGATCGAGGACGCCATCGCCATCGCCAACGAGAGCCCGCTCGGTCTGCAGGCCGGGATCTTCACCTCGCGCACCGACCGGGCCGCGTCGTGGGCACGGTCCCTGCGCTTCGGTGGGGTTGTCATCAACGAGACCCCCACCTTCCGCGCCGATCACATGCCCTACGGCGGCGTGCGCGGATCGGGCGATGCCCGTGAGGGGCCTGCTGCCGCGGCGCTCGAGATGACCTCGCCGAAGCTGATCATCACCCGGATCACCTGAGAACGACGGAGCCCGGCGCATGGCCGGGCTCCGGTTCCAGATGGCGGGAGAAGGATTTGAACCTTCGTAGGCAGAGCCGACGGTTTTACAGACCGCTCCCTTTGACCACTCGGGCACCCCGCCAGATGGCCGCGGGACCTTAGCGGAGCACCACCCCGTGCCTCAATGCCCTGCGGCTGCCGGGTGCGCAAGGAGGTCGGGGGGCGGGAGTCGAACCTTCGACAGAACGCCAGCGACCCGCGGGAGCCCGCACCACATGATCTATCCGTACTGGAAGCGCCTGATCGCCGAGATCATCGGCACCTTCGGCTTCCTCGTCTTTGCCTTCTCCGGTATCGCCGTCGCCGTCATCCAACCCGGTGTCATGGGTGCGGTTGGCGTTGCCGCCGCATTCGGCCTCGGCCTCGCCATGATGATCTTCGCCTTCGGTCACATCTCCGGCGGCCACTTCAACCCGGCGGTCAGCCTCGGACTCGCCGCGGGCGGGCAGTTCCCCATCAGGGAAGTGGCCGGCTACTGGGGAGCCCAGATCATCGGCGCGTTCGCCGCGTGCGGAATGGCGGGCGCGCTGTGGGGTGACCAGGTTCGCGAGGCACTGGTGAACGTCCCGACGGTGAGCCAGGGCGCCGCCGTCGCCGCGGAGATCGTGTTCGTGGCTCTCTTCGTGATCGTGATCAGCGCCGTGGCGACGGACAGCGCACCATGGAGCGGCGTCATGGCACCGCTCGCGATCGGAGGCTTCATCTTCGTCGCGGGCATTGCCGTGTGGCCGTTCACGGGAGGCGGCTTCAACCCGGCCCGCGCCCTCGCCCCGGCGGTCTACGACATGAGCTTCGGCAACCTCTGGATCTACATCGTCGGCCCGCTCGCCGGCGGTGCGCTCGGGGGCCTCATCTACTGGTTGATGCGTGCGCGCGACCCAGGTGAGATGGGCCAGCTCGAGGAGATGTCCTCCTAGGGCGATCGGGGGGCGCGGACATGCACCCGTCAGGAGCTGTCCGCGCCCTCCGGATCGAACCGGTAGCCCACGCCGTAGTGGGTGACGACGAAGTCGGTTCCGGGGATCACCGCGCGCAGTTTCTGCCGCACCTTCCGCACGAAGACGTCGACGGAGCGGTCGCCGGCCATCATCTCGTAGCCCCATGCCTCGCGGTAGATCTTGTTCCGGCTCAGGGGCTTGCCCGCGGCCTGGGCGAGCACCAGCAGCACGTTGAACTCGCGGGGCGTGAACCCCACACTCTCGCCACCGACGAATGCCTGCACCTGCTCGGGGTCGATCACGAGGCCCGCCGATTCGATGACCGAATCACCTGCCCGCCCCCGCTCCTTGTCACGACGGCGGAGGTGTGCCGACACGCGCGCGACCATCTCCTTCATCGAGAAGGGCTTGGTCATGTAGTCGTCGGCACCGATCTCGAGGCCATGCACACGGTCGTGCTCGCTCGTGCGCGCGCTGCACATGATCACCGGCACGTCGGGATCGTTCGACCGGATCTCCTCGGTGAAGCGCCAGCCGTCGACCTGGGGGAGCATGAGGTCGAGCACCACGAGGTCGGGCCGCTCGCGTGCGAACACCCGCAGCCCGGTGGCGCCGTCGGCAGCGGTGAGGGTGCGGTAGCCAGCGCGCCCCAGGTGGTACGCCAGGGAATCCGCGATGGCCGCGTCGTCCTCGACGATGAGGATCGTATGGCTCGCCATGCACCGACGGTACCAGCGCAGCCGTACCCGGTGGGACCGGGAGTGACAGGGCATCCGTGCGTGACCTCTACCGTGAAGCCGTGCGACTGATGACGGCACTCGCGTGACGACCGCCGGTGACCTCGTGGGGGGGCGCTACCGGCTGGAACGACCGGTGGGCAGCGGCGGCATGGCCACGGTGTGGCAGGCCACGGATGAGATCACGGGCGCCCTGGTGGCCGTGAAGCGCATGCACCCGCGGGTGCAGGGCGACCCCGACCTGCTGCTGCGCTTCCGCCGCGAGGCCGAGGTGGTGGCGCGCCTTGACCACCCGTGCATCGTGCGCCTGCTCGACGAGGGCGCCGCCGACGATGAGGGTCCGTACATCGTGTTCGAGCTCGTTGACGGCACCACACTGAAGGCGTTCATCCGGCAGAAGGGTCATCTCGCGCCCGCTGAGGCCGCATCCATCGCGAGCCAGGTGGCACGCGGGCTCGAGCTCGCCCATCGTTCGGGAATCGTCCACCGCGACATCAAGTCGCACAACGTCCTGGTCACCGGCGATGGCGTGGCGAAGCTCACCGACTTCGGCATCGCCCGCCTGCTCGACGGCATGCAGGACGGACTCACCCGCACCGGCACCGTTCTCGGCACGAGTGACTACCTCGCGCCGGAGCAGGCCCGCGGCCTGGGCGTGGATGGTCGCACCGATGTCTACGCGCTCGGCATCGTCCTCTATGAGTCGCTCACCGGGGAGCTGCCGTTCCCGGCGGATACTCCCATGGCCGTTGCCCTCCGGCAGGTGCGCGATCCCATGCCCGATCCGCGCGCGGTGCGGCCCGAGGTGCCCACCCACCTCGCGGCCATTGTCATGCGTGCGTGCGAGAAGGACCCCGCGGCGCGGTTCACCTCAGCGCTCGAGATGGCGGATGCCCTGCTCGATGTCCCGCCGGGGGGCACGGCGAGCATGCCCGTCATCCCGCCTGAGGTGGAGGCGGCAGATGCCGATACCGGCCGCCTCAGCCCCGCCGTGCTCCCGGAGGACGCCGCCACGGGCGTCATCGCGCCCGTGGCATCCCCGGTGGCCGTGGTGGGCCCACCACGGCCCGCCACCGCCGATCCGCCGTCGGCGGGTGACCCCCCGGCTGCCGCTCCGCCGCCGGCCCGCCGCCGCTGGCCCGCCATCGCCGCCGGCATCATCGTGGTGGCCGCCGGAGCGGGTGCGGCGGTGGTGGTGACCAGCGGTGGAGGTGACATCCCGGCTCCCGGTGTGGCCCGGGAGGAGGGCAGCGATGTGCAGGTGGGGTTCACGCCGCTCGCGCTCGCCGCGGTCACCGACACCGACCCGGAAGGCGAGGGCCGCGAGATGCCGGGAGAGGTGCCGTTCGCCTACGACGCGAACGAAGCCACGAACTGGCGCACCGAGCGATATGCCACCCCCGACTTCGGCGGTCTGAAGGAGGGGGTGGGACTGTCCCTCGAATTGCAGTCACCGTCCACCGCACGCGAGATGATCCTGTCGTCGCCCAGCACCGGCGGCGCATTCGAGGTTCTCGCAGGGCCCCCGGGGGCATCTGCGCGGGTGGTGGGGCGCGGTACGTTCGAGGGCGGCGCGCAGAGGATCGTGCTCGACGACGGCGCACCCGCCGGCACATACACGCTGTGGATCACCGACCTGCCGCCGAACACGGAGGGGAGCGGGTACCGGGCCTACGTGTCGGAGGTGGCGCTGGAGGGCGCGGCCTAGCCCACGGCGAACATCACCCCATGCGCCTGCCGGATGCATGGGAGCAGTCCCTCGGTGATCTCGACGACCGCCTGGCCCGCCAGGGCTCCCGGTCGCGTGCACTCGCGCCCGCATCGCGCGCCGGATACGTGCGCGACTGCCGGCGGGTGGCCACCTGGCTCGCCGGCAAGGGCGTGGGCGCGCCCTCCGACATCACCCGCTCGATGCTCGAGGCCGCGCTGCGTGACATCGGCTGGGCTCCGGCGACCCAGCGACGGGCCCTCACGGCCCTGCGGGAATGGCTGCGACCGCACTTCGCCCGCGGCCGCTCCCCGGCCGCGCTTCTCGATGCTCCGCGACCCGAGCGCAGGCCGATCCCACGTCTGTCGCAGGACGACGCGGCAGCCCTTGCCGACCAGGCGGCGCGCGCGGTGGAGCAGACGGCCGACCGATCGACCGCGCGCGCGCTGGCCCTGCGCGACAGGGCCCTGATCGAGGTGCTCTACGGCAGCGGCCTGCGCCGGCAGGAGGCCTGCGACCTCGTCCTGTCGTCACTCGATTTCGAGCACGAGACGCTGTCGGTGGTCGGCAAGGGCGGTTACGCGCGCACGGTCCCGATGA
>JBIIQA010000093.1:0-5934 GCA_044342355.1 Miltoncostaeaceae bacterium
GTCCGGGCGCACGCGAGATCGGGCGCCTCGAAGCGCACGCGTCCGGCGACGCGGGGCCTCCGCGCGCCAGGGGAGCGACGGAGAAGCGTGATCTCCCAAGCGGGTGAATCAGCCATGGACGCAGGACAATACCCCTCGCGGGGAACGCGAGGCCGGAACGAACGGGTGCGTTTCTTATGAACGCTCGTCCCCAACGAACGTCGCGGTCCCCGGCTATCGTCGAAGGGCTGCAACAACCCGAGGAGCATGCATGACGACCCCGACCACCCTCCGCGCCGCGATTGCCGGCGTGGCAATCGCATCGGTCGCCCTGGCGCCCGCCGCGTTGGGCCAGGCGTCCAACGATCCGGCATTTGCCAACACCGTTCTCTCGGTCGAGGGCAAGAGCGGAAACCTGCTGTCGCCGATGTGGGTGGGCGTGAAGAAGACCGGCACTCGTGTGGTGCGTGATTCGACGGGGCAGAAGGTGAGGATCAGCGCGCGCAGCGTTCTCTCGCAGGCGCTCGCCGGCACCGCGACGGCGAAGGTGCCGCTGAAGTGGACGTGGTACCCGTCGTTCCAGGCCCCGTACGTGCAGTCGATCGGCGGGCAGAAGGCGGTGGGCCTCAAGGGCTGGAACTACCGCGTGAACAGCCTGTACTTCGCCAAGGCCGCGAACAACGTGAACCTCGGCTTCGGTGACCGGGTGGTCTGGTACTGGGGCGGCGAGAAGGACACCGTGCTCGAGATCGCCGCGCCGGGCGTAGGCAGCATTCCCGGGGTGGTCGTGGGTCCGGGTCCGTTCACCGTTCAGGTCAACCAGGTCACCTGGAAGCGCGTGCGCACGCCGGCCGCCGGGGCCACCGTGACCTTCGGAGGAACCTCGGCGATCACCGGGGCCGATGGAGTGGCGCGGTTCACCGCGATATCGGGCACCGGCACCATCCGCGCCACCGGCACGGGTGTCATCGCCGCCACCAAGGCACTCTGCGTGCTCGGGACCACCGCCGCCTGCCCGGCATCCTGACCGCATGACCGGCGCCCGCGGCGATGACGAGGCCGTCGCCGCGGGCGCGCGAGCACTCGCTGCAGGTGGCCTCGTAGCCTTCCCCACGGAGACCGTCTACGGGCTGGGCGCGAACGCGCTCGACCCGCAGGCGGTCTCACGGGTGTTCGCCGCGAAGGGGCGCCCCTCCGATCACCCGCTCATCTGCCACATCGCGTCGGTCGACGATCTGGCGCCGCTGGTGGCCGAGGTCACCCCCACCGCCCGCTCGCTTGCCGGTGCCTTCTGGCCCGGACCTCTCACCATCATCCTGCCGCGTTCGCAGGCGGTTCCCGACGAGGTGACCGGCGGCCGGGACACCGTCGCCGTGCGGGTCCCCGCCCACCCCCTGGCCCTCGCGCTACTGACGGAGTTCGGCGGGCCGGTTGCCGCGCCATCGGCGAACAGGTTCGGCCGCCCCTCGCCCACCACGGCCGCGGACGTCATCGACGAACTCGGTGAGGCGATCATGGTGGTGCTCGACGGCGGCCCGTGCGAGATCGGCATCGAATCCACGGTGCTCGACCTCACCACGGATCCACCACAGGTGCTCCGGCCCGGTGGTGTCTCCGCCGAGCAGATCGCCGCCGTGATCAACCGGCCGGTGAGCGCCACCGCGTCGGGCCCTGCCCGCGCGCCCGGCATGCTCGAGTCGCACTACGCACCCGGTGCCCGCGTGGAAGTGGTCGACGATGCAGGCACCGCGCTCAGACGGGCTGACGAACTCACCGGCGCAGGACAGCGCGTGGGCCTCATTGCCCCGGGCGCGACAGACGGTGGTGAGGGCCCGATGATCCTCGCCCGCGCGGACTCCCCCGACGACTACGCGGCGCATCTGTATGCCGCCTTCCGCCGCGCCGATGCGCATGGCCTTGACGTCATCATCGCCGTGCCACCCCCCGCCACGGGCATCGGCGTCGCCGTGCGCGACCGACTGGCGCGCGCAGCCGCCGGCCGCTGACCGTTCGACCGGGTGCCCGCCGCGGAACGGCCTAGCCTCAGCGCATGAGGTTCACCGTCGCGGCCGCTGCCGCACTCACCACCCTTGCCGCCATTCCCGCCGGGGCATCCGCGAGCGCCCCGGTCATCCCCGCCTCCGAGCGCGGAATGCCCGTGCTGAAGGGCACCTACCAGCGACTGAACGGTGACCCGATCAACCTCGCACGGCTGCGCGGGCGTGTGGTGCTCGTGGTCAATACCGCCAGCAACTGCGGGTTCACCGATCAGTACGAACCGCTCGAGGCCCTCTGGCGGAGCCAGCGGTCGAGGGGACTCACCGTGCTCGGCGTGCCATCACAGGATTTCGCGCAGGAGCTCCCCACCAATGCTCAGGTGAAGCGGTTCTGCGCGCGCAACTTCGGCGTGTCGTTCCCCATGTTCAAGATCTCGAAGGTGACCGGCCCGAGGGCCATCCCGCTTTTCCGCGGGCTGGCATCCCCGTCGTGGAGCCGCCCGCCGCAGTGGAACTTCAACAAGTACCTGATCGACAGCCGCGGCCGGCCGGCGATGTACTTCCCGTCGAGCGAGAAGCCGGACTCCCCGGCAATGCGCACGTCGATCAATGCGCTGCTCGCAGAGCGCCGCTCCTCGGCGAGGTAATCCCCGGCCCTCTGCTGGTCAAGGCACTGCGCCTGATCACACCGGCCAGCGGGGTCGCCCCGTATCGGGGACGCAGACAGGGACCGCGCGGCTCAGCAGGACACCCTGCCGAGCCGCGCGATGTGCCTGATCAGCGACGAACCAGGGTGGTCGTCTGCCGCACCGATTCCCGCGCCGGCGAGCCGGCCTGCGAGCCGGCAATCACCGTGGTGCGCACCCGGCTGTGACGCACCAGCAGGGTGCGCGCCGTCGTGGTGAGCGGCACGGACACCCTGCCGCTCCAACTGCCCGGCAGGGTGACGCGCCGGGTGCCAAGGGCGACCCATCGCCCTTGGGAGGCCACCCGCATGCGCAGGGCCACCGTCACGGCACACGTCGCGGTGCTGGGCTGATCGCACGTCACCGGCACCGAAGCGCGGGTACCGCCGGGGCGGATGGCGATGGCGGGTCCCACACGGAGCGTGAGCGCCCGTGCGACGGGCGCCGGGGGGGTTACCGGCGCTGCCGGCGCAGGCACCGATGCGAGCGCGGCGTTCACGTCCACCCTGCCGCCGGTCACCACCTTGCCCGTAAGCGACGGCATGCGCACCGCAGTGGACATGAGGGCGTCCTTCAGCTGAACCGCTGTGAGGCCGGGGTTCTTGGAAAGCAGCAGCGCCGCGGCACCCGAGACCTGGGGCGTCGCCATGGACGTCCCACTGAAGAAGTCGTAGGTCCCGCCCGCTGGCTGGGCAACGATGCACTTGACCACCGGTGGCGTAATGGCCGCTTCCACCGGATTTGTGGCGCTTTCCGCGCTCCGCACGAAGAACGCGAATTCCATATCGGTCCGGCCATCAATCGCCGACAGGTCGACGTCCCATGGGATGAGTTCCCCGTCGGTGTCGCCCGCAACAGCGCTCCCGGGGGCGATCTCCCATGTCGAATCAGTCGTGGCCTTGTACGCCAATGCCATCGCCTGATTGTCACCGGGATCCAGATTGATACGAATGCCTGCGTTCATGCGGCACGCCTGGCCAACGGCGTCGAAGTACCCGGGCGCCTCGATGAGCCAGCTCTCAAGTTCTTCCGTTCCGGTCCCGGCCGAAGTGGTGGCCAGATCCACGAGCTTGGGGACGCCAAGCGACGTGTCGACCTCCCACGCCCCCGTGGGCGTCTGATCCCAGCCGTCGGGCTCGTTATTCACGTCGGGGACCACGTCCGGCTCAAACGGGTCGCCAAACTCGGGCACCGAGCTCTGGATGTCGACGCCGGGTGCGGCGACATCAACCGATGTGGCCCCGAAGTTGGAGAAGGTCGCGAGATCGCCATCGGCATCGATGGCGGCCACGCACAGAACGTTGGGCAGCGGCACGTTGCACGGGCTCTGCGGAATCGCATCGTTGTCGCTGTCGTCATTTCCCGCGGCGGCGACGAACAGGGTGTTCGGACTCGCCCTGATCACATCGGTGGCGGGCTGCAGGTCCCCGGGGCCCCCGAGGCTCAGGTTCACCACGCGCGCCCGCGGGCCGGCGTACGCCAACCCCTCGAGCTCGCCGGGGCAACTCCCGCGGAAGTCGCACGCTCGCACCGTCGTCATCCCCGCGGTCCAGTTGACTCCCACGACCCCCAGGCCGTTGTTGCCGACCGCGCCGATGGTGCCGGCGACATGGGTGCCGTGCCCGTTCGTGTCACCCACCGCAGTCGGGGAGACATCGCCGTCAGCATCAGGAACGAAATTGCGGTCATTCGCGGTACGCAGGTTTGCCACGAGGTCCGGGTGATCGAGCACGGTCCCACTGTCGACGACCGCCACCGGAACATCGGCAGACCCCCGCGTGGTGGCCCAGGCGCCCACGGCCCCCAGATCCACCCCGGCAAACCCCGCGAACGGCGTGGAGGCCGGCACCTGCTGACCGGTGTTGCGGAGGCCCCACAGGTTCGAGAACAGCGGATCATTGGGCATCACCTGCGTGGTGGCGGGCACGTCGGGAACCGCCCACGTGACATCCGCGCGCGCGTCGAGCCTGCGGGCCACCGCGGCCGGGCTTGCATCCTCGTCTACCGGAACCCGCCACACGCCGGGCAGCCCCTCCACGGGGCGCGCCCCCTGCGGCTGCGCGCCCGCAGCACCAAGAACCCGGGACCGGGTGTCCGGCTGCGCGCGCACCGCGGTGCCTGCATCGAACTTCACCAGAACGTCGCGCACCACGGGACGCATGCCCGTGGGGGTGGCGATCTGCTCCACCTGACCAATTGGCGGCAGGGATGCAGGGGCACCGAGCCCCGTCATCGGTGCCGCGACAGCGGCCGATGCAACAACAGCGGCGGCGATGGCGCCGCGTCGTGTCCTTCGGTTCATCCTGTGCTCCTCACGCATGGGGAAGACCGTCAGGTCCGCACCCTGATCGAAATGCTCTTTCTGTCGACCTGTCCCTGCGCGTCGCGCGCCTCGATGGTCAGCTTCCAGGCGCCGGCCGTCTTCCGCAGTGCGCTGGCACGGCTGTAGAGCACCCGGACGCGGGTGTCGCCGGCAACGGCGCCGGGACGGCCGGCGGGAATGCGGTGCACCACGCGTGATGCACGGTCGCTTCCGCCCACCCGGGTGAAGGTGATGGTCACGTCTGCCGGCTCGGAGAGACTGTATGCAATGCGGCCACCGAGGCCGGGCACGAGCGTGCGAGGCCGCAGGGCGACGCCCGTGATCTCCGGCGCCCGTCCGACGACCGGTGCGCTGACGGGAAGCCCGGAATCCGCGGTGCCCGGGATTGACATCACCTGCAGGGGAAGGTCGTCCACCGCAGCGGGTGCGCCGCCACCGTTCCGTCGTGGCGTAACGGCCTCGCCGGAATCGGATGACGGGCCCGTGCCGATCACGTTGATGGCCGCCACAGCCACGCGGTAGGCGGTGCCGTCGTCAAGGCCCGCGATCGTGCACAGGGTTGCGCCCGTCGTGGTGCACGTGGCACCGCCGGGGGTCGCGGTGGCGATGTAGCCGGTTACCGCGCTGCCGCCGTCGGACTCCGGCGCGGACCACGCCACCTCGATGCGCCCGGGCAGGGCCGTGAGCTCCGGTGATCGCGGAGCGCCAGGGGCGGTGATGCCCGGCGTGCGAGCTGCCGCCGAAACAGAGGCAGAACCAGTGCCCACCGCATTCGTGGCGGTGACGGTGACCGTGTAATCAGTGCCCAAGGGCAACCCGTTGATGGTGCAGGTGGTGGCGCCGTCGGTGCGGCACTGCGCGCCCCCGGGCGATGCGGTGGCCGTGTAGCCGGTAACCGCCGTGCCGCCGTCGAAGTCCGGAGCGACCCAGCCCACATCAATGCTGCCCG
>JBIIQA010000094.1:0-5898 GCA_044342355.1 Miltoncostaeaceae bacterium
TCTCGGCCGCAATCGAGGAGGGTGACGCACGGGTGGCCGCCGATGCCGGCGGCACCTTCGCCATCCCCGGGGCCGGGCTCGACACCAAGGGGCGATTCGTCGTGATCGAGCCCGAGGTGTACGAGCGTTACTACAACGTGGTCGCCAACCCGATGCTCTGGTTCATCCAGCACTACCTCTGGGACCTCTCCAACGTCCCGGACATCCGGGTGCAGGAGCTCGAGGCGTGGAGCGAGGGCTACCTGGTGGCCAACCGCCAGTTCGCCGAGGCCGTGATCGATGTGCTGGCCGATTACCCCGACTCCGTGGTGATGCTGCACGACTACCACCTGTACACCGCGCCGGGGATCATCCGGGATCAGGCACCGGGGGCATTCCTGCACTTCTTCGTGCACATCCCCTGGCCGCAGCCGGACTACTGGCGGGTGCTCCCGTCACACGTGCGCGAAGCGGTGCTGGAGGGCCTTCTCGCCAATGACATCGTGGCGTTCCATACCCAGCGCTACGCGCGAAACTTCCTGCTCTCGTGCGAGGACCTCCTCGACCTCGACGTCGACTACGCGAATCTCACGGTCAGCTATCGCGGTCGCACCGTCCTCGTGCGCCACTACCCCATCTCGATCGATGCCGATGGCTTCACGGAGCTCGCCGGCAGCCCGGCCGTGGCCGGGCACGAGGCCACGTTCCTGCGCCGGCGGCGGCGCCACCTCGTGGTGCGGGTCGATCGCACGGACCTGTCGAAGAACATCCTGCGTGGGTTCACGGCCTTCGACACGTTTCTGGACCGCCATCCGGAGTTCCGCGAGGAGATCACCTTCTTCGCCATGCTCCAGCCGTCCCGCCAGGACGTGCCCGAGTACGTCGAGTACGTCAACCGGATCACCGAACTGGTCAGTCGCATCAACACCAAGCACGGCAATACCGACTGGATGCCCATCGACCTCAGGTTCGAGAGCAACCTCCCGCTTGCCGTCACCGCCTACAAGCACTTCGACGTGATGCTGGTGAACTCGATCTTCGACGGCATGAACCTGGTCGCCAAGGAGGCCGCGCTGGTGAACGAACGGGACGGCGTGCTGATCCTCTCCGAGAACGTCGGGGCCTACGAGGAGATCGGGGCGTTCGCGCTCGGGGTCAACCCCTTCGATGTCGAGGCGCAGGCAGAGGCCCTGCACCAGGCGCTCACGATGCCCCACGCCGAACGGCGGGCGCGGGCGGACGCCATCCGGCAGGTCATCAACGAGAACGACATCGCGAAGTGGCTGCAGGCCCAGGTGGCCGACATCGAGGAAGCACGTGGCCGCGCGGTGCTCCCTCCCGGTGACGGCGCGTGACCGCCCGGCAACGACACCTCGACGAGCACGGGGCCGCCCGCATGGTTGACGTGGGTGGCAAGCCCGAGAGCACCCGCATGGCGCGGGCATGCGCGGTGGTGGCGCTCGGGACCGGGGCGATGGATGCACTGTCGGACGGGGCCCTGGCGAAAGGCGATGCACTCGCCGTCGCGCGGATCGCCGCGATCCAGGCAGCCAAGCGCACACCCGACCTCGTGCCGCTGTGTCACCCGCTGGTGCTCGACCATGTCGTCGCCGACGTGGCGATCGACCGCACGGCGTCGACCGTCACGATCACCACCGAAGTGCGCGCCATCGCCCGCACCGGGGTGGAGATGGAGGCCCTGACGGCGGCGGTGGCCGGGGCGCTGGCCATCTACGACATGACCAAGGGTGAGGATGGGCCGGCTCCCGTCATCACCGAGGTGCGGCTGCTCGAGAAGGTGGTGGAGGGGCGATGAGCGTTCACTGGTCGGTCGCCGTGGTGACCGTGTCCGATCGCGCCGCCGCGGGTGAGCGCGACGACGCCACCGGGCCCGCGCTCGCCTCGGTCGTGCGGTCGGCGGGGCTCCGGGTCACCACCACCCCCGTGGTGCCCGACGGGGCGGAGGGCCTCATCGCGCTCATCCTGGACCTCGCGGCATCGCACGATCTGGTGCTGCTCGCCGGCGGCACCGGTGTGGGCCCGCGCGACCAGACGCCGGAGGCCGTCGAGGCCACCTGCGATCGGATGATCCCCGGGCTGGGCGAGGCCATTCGTGCGGCGTCGCGCGAGGCCATCCCCACGGCGTCGCTGTCACGCGCATGCGGAGGCGTGCGGGGCACGTCCCTCGTGGTCGCCGTGCCGGGATCCCCGGGGGGCGCCACCGACGCCTGGGGGGCCATTCGCGAGGTCGTGCCGCATGCCCTCGCGCAACTGGCCGGCGGCGACCACCCCGGGTGACGCCGAAACCCTGCGGATCCCCGGGTACCGGGTGCTCCGCTAGCCTCGTCGCCGCGATCCAACCCCGCAGCGGGAGTACCGACCATGCAGCCGATGAACATCCGGAGCCGGGCATGAGGGCCATGGGCCGCCGTGCTGTCGGCGTTGCCGCGGGCGCCGCGGCAGCCGCCGCCCTGTGCGGGAGCGCTGCGGGTGCGGTGACGATCGGTGGATGGGGCACGATCACCGCCGACATGGGCGGCGGTGTCCTCGTGTGGGCCGACAGCCAGCCCGCCACCACCAAGACGTTCACCTACTGGCGCACGGACGCCGGTCGCGCACGGGTTTCCGGGTCGTCGGTCAGCGGTGCCACGAAGCCGGTGACGGTTCGCACCAGCGCGGGGCCGCTCACGGGAACCGACATCCGGGCCACCGGCGTGGCGCGCGGGCTCACGCTCACCGCCTCGGGGTCGGCGTTCCCCGGCCCGGTCATCTGGTGCTGCACCACCGAGTCGCTCGAGGTGGTGCTGTCGAGCGATGGCGACGGTGCCGCGCCGCATCCCTACGGCGCCGGTCTCGACGGCGAGCGGGTGCGCTGGATCGGCTCCGGACCCACCGGGACGTTCCTCGGCTCGGCCGACCCCGTCGAGAGCGCCACCCGCGAGACGTCGGCGGCCATACCGGGCAGGCCCGGGCCCGGCCTTGCCTCGGTCGCGCGCGGCATCGCCGCATGGGCCGACATCGGGGGCAGCGCCGTTCGCATCGGCGTGCCGTCCGACACCGGAGTCACCGGGCTGCGTGAGGTGCCCCAGGGCGGGCGGGTGCTCGCCGTGCGTGCGGTACCGGGAATCGTGGCAGCGGTCGTGAGGGCCGGCGGCTACCGCGTGACGCGCACCGACGCGGCGTCGGGGAAGGTCACCGTCGTCTGGCGCGGTTCGGCACGACCCCAGATCGCAGCGGGAGGCAGCGCCATCGCAATCGGCGTGGGCCGCGTGGTTCTCACCAGCCGCGGCGGGGCCGCGAGGAAGGTGGGCACCACCACGGGCCCGATCGCCGCCGTGGCGACTGATGGATCCCGGGTGGCCGCCTTCGCGCGCATCACGCGCACGACCACGGCGGGGAAGAAGGTCGTGACCGCGAAGAAGACGGTCGCGCGGATCGTCGGGAGGGTTCGATGAGCATCATCCGCCGCATGGTGGCCCTGGTGGCCGCGGTATCGGCCATCGCCATCGCCGCTCCCGCGAACGGCGCCATCATGGCCCTGCAGGATGACCAGCTGCACAACCTGAGCGGTCCCGCGCTCGACGCGCGCCTCGATCTTCTGAAGTCGAGTGGCACCAAGGTGTCCCGCGTCGACATCATCTGGGCATGGGTGGCACCCACGAGGCCCGCGGACGGCAGCGACCCCGCCGACCCCGCGTACAACTGGAGCCGCTACGACCAGATGCTCACGGGGCTCATCGCGCGCGACATCACGCCGATGATCACCTACTACTGGACCCCGCCGTGGGCCTCGCGCACCGGCAAGACGAACGCCGCGCCGCGCACGGCCGATGCGGCGGCCTTCGCCGCCGCCATCGCCCGGCGCTACAACGGCACCTGGCCGAGCGCCTCCGGCGGAACGCTGCCCATGGTCAAGCGCATCGAGATCTGGAACGAGCCGAACATCGCCACCTTCTGGTACCCCCAGTGCAGACGGCAGGGGGGCCGCTACATCATGGAGTCGGCACGCCAGTACTCGGCCCTGGTGGCCGCGGCATACCCCATGATCAAGGCCGTCCACCCGCAGTCGATCGTGACCGGTGGGGTCACCGGGCCAGTGGGCGGATCGGTGTGCGACAAGGCGGACTCATCAGTGGGCACCATCACGTTCGCCGAGGAGATGATCCGCCAGCGCGTGCCGATCGATGCCTGGAGCATGCACCTGTATCCGATCGGCTCACCGCTGAAGGCCTACTTCGTGCCCTCCTGGAAGACCATCCCGCAGATCTCGCGGCTCGTGGATAGGCTTCGCCCCGGCGCACCCATCTACGTGACGGAGACCGGCTATCACACGTCCTACAACCGCTACCACCGCTATTTCGTGAGCGAGGCCCAGCAGGCGTCCTGGCTGAACGAGACGGTGCAGGCCGCGAACAGGTACCCGCGCGTCGAGGTGGCGATGTGGTTCAACCTCCAGGACAACCCGTTCTGGACCGGCGGACTGCGCCGCGGCAACCTCACGCCCAAGCCGGCGTGGAATGCCTTCGTGGCCCAGGCCAGCGCATCGACCCGGCCTGCCACGTGGGCACCATGAGCGAGGGGCAGCGCGGGGACGAGAAGCTCGACGACGTCCGGGCCTACTACGACCGCATCGCACCGCACCTGCGGGCGGTGGAGCAGCAGAACTGGCATCTGCAAAGCCGCATGTCATGCGTGCTCGCCACCATCGATGGCCATGGGCCGGGGCCCGGCGGGCGCGTGCTCGACGTCGGCTGCGGTGGCGGGTTCCTCCTCGAGGAGCTTGCGAAGCGCGGGTACTCGGGCGTGGGCATTGACCTCTCCCCGGAGTCCGTGGAGATCGCCCGCACGCGCCTGCACGACATCGGAGCGGGTGACCGTCTGGACGCCCAGGTGGGCAGCGCGTATGAGCCCCCCGAGGGCCCGTTCGACCTCGTGTGCCTCACCGACGTGCTTGAGCATCTCGAGGACCCGCGGGGATGCCTGAAGGCGCTCCGGGCGCAGATGGCACCGGGCGGACTCCTCGTCATCTCCACGCCCAACCGGCGCAGCCTTCCCGGCGCACGCCGCTGGCTCGCCGAGCACGGCGTGCCGGGCATCACCCTGAGCCTCGCGCCCATCGATAACTGGCAGAGCTGGGTCGACCTCGAATCCCACGCGGCGGCGGCCGGCATGGTGCCGGTGAGCAAGCGCGGCATCTTCTTCCGTCCGGGCGGGAAGATCGGATCGCAGATCGGCCGCATATACCGCTACGGCGGCGTGCGGAATGCCGAGAAGAAGGCCTCCGGCACGCCGCTCGGCCGCTTCGGCTTCTACATCGTGCTGGGCTTCCGGCCCCTCCCCTGATGCCCGGGGAGGGACGCCGCGGCCTCATCGCCGGGGGCATCATCGCGCTCGTCCTCGTGGCGTTCGGGGTCTTCGTGCTCCCGTTCGCGTTCACCACTCCACCGCCCATCATCACGCGGTTCGTGGCCACGCGGGCGTTCACCCCCGGCAATGAGGCCGGGCGCATGCTCGCCACCGCGGCCATCAGGCTGAGCGAGCCGAGCAATGTCTCGATCACCGTGAAGGATCCCGCGACCGGCACGCTGGTGGCGCGCCTCGCGGATGGTGACGTCGTCGTGCGCTCCCGTACCAAGGCCGTCACGTGGGATGGGCGCGACCTCGACGGGCGTCAGGTGCCCGATGGCATCTACGCCATTGACCTCGACGCGCGCGCCGGCGACAAGAAGTTCTCGAAGAGCCGGAAGATCGTGGTCGACACCACTCCGCCGCAGCCCGACGTGACGGTGGCGTCGACGCCCGCCGCGTGCGTGACCACCGTGAGCGCCCCGGGCGAGGTGGCCACGGTCACCTTCTCGGCGCCAACGGCGGGTGTGGTGACGGCGCCCCGGCGGGTGGCCGCGCGCGCATCCACCACGT
>JBIIQA010000095.1:0-5865 GCA_044342355.1 Miltoncostaeaceae bacterium
TGGTGCTGGGCGCATGGATGCCGGCCGTGTACGGCGGCTGGTGCACCACCACGATCTTCACGGGCTCGCGCGACGAGCGCAGCGTGCGATCGAGGAAGGTGCGCTGGGCGGATGAGGACGGCTGGTTGCCATCGAGCACGACAATGCGCGCGGGCCCGTTCGCGAACGAGTACCAGCGCGCAGGGCTCGCGAGCCGTGTGGCCGTGGATGTGCCGCCGATGTCGTGATTGCCCCATGCCGCGCGCCAGCGCAGCCCTGAAGCCAGCAGGCAGGCCTCAGGGGCATCGAAGTTGGACTGCGTGGCACGTCCGTCCGGCGTGTAGAAGTTGTCGCCGGTGGTCAGGATGAAGTCGGCGGGCGTCGCAGCATGGCTCGCGCACATGCGCGAGGTCACCCGGTACTGGGCGGTGCTGCCCGTTCCCCAGTCGCCCTTCACGAGCATGCGCACGGACTGCTCACCCTGCTGCGCGCCCGCCGGCGTGATGGCCAGCGCGGCCAGGGCCAGACCGGCAACGACGGTACGGAGGTGGCGGGGACGGTGGTTCATGGGTCCGCATGCTCGCACCACCCGGCGGTGCCGGCGGGCCCTCCCGGTGTGGCGGGAACGCGTCAGGCCGCGCGCGGCCCGGGCCGCGCCTGCGGCAGTGCCCCCGCACGCAGGCGGTCACGCGCCGCATCGATGGCGCGGGTGACATCCTCAGGGTCAGGTGCGGTGGCGCCGGCCCGGTCGGCGCCCGTGGGCGCGCGACGGGATATGGCCATTGCCGCACCGGTCGCTGCGACGGTGACCATTGATGCGATGCCGAGGAAGCTTTTCATGCGGGCCAATCCTAGGGGCGTGCCCCGCTGTCACCGTGTCGCGGGGGGCCCGGCACGAAGCGCAGCGATCGGCGGCGGCGCGCTGTTATAGTCTCGCGCCTGCCGCTGCCGGGGTGGGTTCCATGCCCCCGGCCGCATTTGGCTGACCACGTAACGAATTCCCGATTCCACCGGAGGACCGGCGATCACCCCGTACCAGATCATGATGATCCTCAGTGCCGAGGCAGATGCAGAGCAGCACGCCGAGGCCGTATCCCGCGTCCGCTCACTCGTTGAGGACGCGGGCGGCACCGTCGACGACGTCGCCGAGTGGGGTCGCCGAAAGATCGCCTACCCGGTCCGCAAGCAGGTTGACGGCATCTACATCATCGTCACCTGCCAGACCACTCCGGAGGTCGTGGACGAGATCAGCCGCGTCCTGTCCATCAGCAAGGACGTCGTCCTGCGCGCAATGCCGTTCCGCCTCTCCGAGGCCGAGCTGGCGACCGTGCAGGCCAACGGCGTTCCCATGCCTGTCGATGAGCGCCCCGAGCGCGAGGAGCGCCCACGCGGCGGTCGTCGCGGCGGCGGCGGTGGCGGCGGCGGCGGTCGTCGCCGGGACCGCTAGCGGTCCTGCAACAGAGGAGCCAACGTGCCAGCTGATCTCAACCGCGTGACCCTCATCGGTCGCCTCACCCGCGATCCCGAGCTGCGCCACTCGCGCGGCGGCGACGCCATTGCGTCACTTCGCATCGCCGTCAACAGCCGCGCCCGCGGCGATGGCGGCGAGTGGACGGACAAGCCCAACTTCTTCGACGTGAGCGTCTTCGGCCGGCAGGCCGAGACGGTGTCGAACTACATGGCGAAGGGCCGCCGCATCGGCGTCGACGGCCGCCTGCAGTGGCGCGAGTGGGAGACGCAGGACGGCAGCAAGCGCCAGAGCGTCGAGGTCGTGGCCAATGACGTGTTCTTCCTCGACAACCGTGGCGAGGGCGAGGCTGGGGGCGGCGGCGGCTGGTCGTCGCAGGCCGCACCCGCGACACCCGGCGGTGACCTCCCGGTCGACACCAGCGATCTTTCCTCACCCGCCCCGGCGCCCGCCGGGGACGATGACATCCCGTTCTAGGAACTGACGATGCAGGCAATTCTCCTCGAAGACATCAAGGGGCTCGGCACCGCCGGGGCCGTCGTGAACGTGGCGCGTGGCTACATGCGCAACTACCTCGAGCCGCGCAACCTGGCCGAGGTCGCCACCCCGGCGCGCATCGCCGAGGTGCAGCGCACGCAGGAGCAGCGCGCCGCCGCCCGTGCGAAGAAGCTCGAGGACGACCACAAGCTGGTGGACCTCCTCGGCCGCACGATCCTCACCCTCAAGGCCAAGGCCGGTGGTGACGGCCGCCTGTTCGGATCCATCACCGCAGCCGACGTGTCCGAGGCCATCTTCGAGGCCCGCGAGGTGCGCATCGACCGCCGCCACATCACGGTCGACCCGCCCATCCGCTCCACCGGTACGTACGTGCTGGCGGTCGACCTGGGCGACGCGGGTGTTGCCGAGGTCAAGACGATCGTCAGCCCGCTCATCGACGGGTGAGTTCCGAGGCCGGAGCGGTTGCCCGCCGGGAGGCGGCCACTCCCGCACCGGCAGGCGGGCACATTCCCCCGCCGCAGAACCAGGAGGCCGAGCAGCTGCTGCTGGCCTCCCTCATCGACGGGCCGCAGAACAACATCGCCGAGGCCATGGCGCTCGTCAGCCTCGACGACTTCTATCGCGAGGGCCATCGGCGCATCTTCAACGCGATCACGGAGCTGTTCGCGGTAGGCGAGCCCATCGAGCCGATCACGATCATCGAGCAGCTCACCAAGACCGGTGACATCGACATGGCGGGGGGGCGCGACGCCGTGCTCGACCTCATGGCCACGCCGTATATCTCGGCCTCGTATCGGTCGTACGGTGAGATCGTGCGCGACGCGGCCACTCAGCGGCGGCTTCTGCAGGTGGGCCAGGAGATCGAGACGATCGTGGCCGAGCGCGAGGGCGAGACCAGCGACATGGTCCAGCGCGCCGAGGACCTGATCTACGACCTCACGCAGAAGCGCACGCGCGGCGACTTCGTGGGCACCGACAAGCTCGTGATGACCAGCATGGAGCGGCTGGTGGCCGCCAGCGAGCACGGATCCGAGGTCACGGGGCTGGCCACCGGATTCGAGGACCTCGACCGCCTGACCGGCGGGTTCCGGCCGTCCAACCTCATCGTCGTCGCGGCGCGGCCCTCGATGGGCAAGACCGCCCTCGCCCTCTGCATGGCTGAGCACGTGGCCCTCAATGAGCAGAAGGCCGTGGCGATGTTCAGTCTCGAGATGAGCGGCGAGGAGCTGACCCAGCGCCTGCTGTGCTCGGTGGCCATGGTGGACGCCTCGCGCATGCGCAGTGGCCGGCTCTCCGCCGACGACTGGCCCCGGGTCAGCCAGGCAGCCGACCGGCTGTCGAAGGCCCCCATCTTCATCGACGACTCCGAGGGGATGAGCGTCACGGAGATGCGCACCAAGGCGCGCCGCCTCAAGGCCAAGCAGGACCTCGGCCTCATCGTCGTGGACTACATCCAGCTCATGGAGGGCGCACCCAACCTGCGCCGTCGCGACGAGAACCGCGTGCAGGAGCTGTCGGCCATCTCCCGTGGGCTGAAGATGATGGCCCGCGACCTCGAGGTGCCCATCATCGTGGTGTCGCAGCTCAACCGGTCACCCGACGCCCGCAATGACAAGCGCCCGATGCTCTCCGATCTGCGCGAGTCGGGCGCAATCGAGCAGGACGCCGACATGGTGCTGCTGATCTACCGCGATGACTACTACGACCCCGACAGCGACAGCAAGGGCATCGCCGAGGTGAACGTGGCGAAGCACCGCAACGGCCCCACCGACCGCGTGAAGCTCGCCTTCATGGGCACCTACGCCAAGTTCGCGAGCCTGGCCTCCGACCACGACCGCTAGCGGCCCGGGCACGTGAGCACTCAGATGCGCGTGGCCATCATCGGGGCTGGGCCCGCGGGGTTCTATGCCTGCGAGCACCTGCTCGCCGAGTCCCCCGGTGAGGTCGAGATATCCATCATCGAGCGGCTGCCCACGCCATATGGGCTCGTGCGCAGTGGCGTGGCTCCCGATCACCAGTCGATCAAGGGTGTCACCCGGGTATACGACCGCATCGCGGCCGACCCCCGCGTGACCTTTCACGGCAACGTGGAGCACGGGCGTGACATCCGGCGCGACGACCTCTTCGCGTACTTCCACGCGATCATCTACTGCGTGGGTGCCCGCTCGTTCCGCCACCTGCGGATCCCCGGTGAGGCGCTGCCGGGACGGGCGAGCGCGGGCGACTTCGTGGGCTGGTACAACGCGCACCCCGATCAGTCGGAGCGGCGGTTCGACCTGTCCGGCCCGCGGGCCGTGGTGGTGGGGCACGGGAATGTGGCGCTTGATGTGGCGCGGATTCTGCTCACCCCGGTGGAGGCCCTCGCACGCACCGACATCGCCGACCACGCCCTCGAGGCGCTCGCGACCAGCGGCATCCGCGAGGTGACGCTGCTCGGGTGGCGGGGGCCTGCCCAGGCCTCATTCACGCTTCCCGAACTGAAGGAGATCGCGGCACGCGACGACATCGATGTGATCATCGCCCCGGATGACCTGCGCGAGGACGCCACGCTCGAGCCCGACGCATCACGCGGGCGCGGTCAGGTGCTGCAGTTGCTGCACGAACTCTCTGAGCGGCCGGCACGCGGCTGCGAGCGGCGGCTTGTCATCCGCTTCATGGTCTCCCCCGTCGCGGTGCTCGGTGACGACCGGGTGCGCGAGGTCGAGGTGGCGCACACCGTTCTGCAGCACGACGCCGACGGTGTGGTGGTGGCCCGGGCCACCGGTGGGCGCGAGCGCCTGCCCGCCAACCTGCTGCTCACCGCCATCGGTTACCGGGGGGCGGCCGTGCCCGGCGTTCCGTTCGATCAGATGCGCGGGGTCATCCCGAATGTGCGCGGGCGCGTGGTCGACCCCGTGTCCGGCCAGGCGCGGCCCCGCGAGTACGTGGCGGGGTGGATCAAGCGCGGACCGACGGGGGTGATCGGCACCAACAAACCGGATGCCCGCGAGACCGTGGATGCGCTGCTCGAGGACATGGCCGCTGCACCCCTCGACACCGTTCTGGGCGGCGACGTATTCGCGCGACTGCTCGACGAGCGATGCGGTCCCGTCGTGGACTACGGGCAGTGGGGCGACATCGATGCCACCGAGGTGGCGCGTGGCACACCCCTCGGGAGACCTCGCCGGAAGTTCACCCGCGTCGACGACATGCTCGATGTCGCACGCGACGTCCCACCTGGCGCTCTGTCGTAGTACGTGCACCAACCGTGCCCGACGACGTAGCCGCCGCATGCATGGCGATCGGCGTCGACGGGTAGGAAGAGCGGAAGTTCGGGAATCATTCCTGATCGGACACACCCTCGGGATCACTGAGCGTGATGCCGATGGCCCGGTGTCTCCCCTGCGGTTATGGACGCTCTTCTTCGGAATGCGCATTGACTGTTGCACGCGCAAGCATTGCAACGATCACTACAAGGATCGCAACCCCTCCGTTCAGGTGTTGTCCAGCCCTGCAAACGCATAAGTTGCCGCCATCAGTTGTCCCGATGTTTCTGGGGCGGCTTCAATGAACCGAAAGGATCTTCAGTGGCTGACAACATGTTTGCCGTGACGACGATCCCGGGTGCCGAGACCGGTGAGATTCCGCCGTCGCCCGTGGACCGTGATGAGAAGACGGCCTTCATCTACTCACTTGTCGACCCCATCTGGGACATCGACACCCTTCCGCTGACCTACACCAACTCGCGTTGGTCGGCGTTCTTCTACCGCGCAGACGAGGCTCGTCTGCGTCGCGTGATTCCCGACTGCCTCGAGGTCGAGGATGACGTGGTCGAGCACTGGTACGTCGACCACAACAACACGATGCTTGGCCCGTACGGCGAGTGGGGCCTCACGGTCGCCGCTTCCTTCAAGGCCGGCGATGGTCGTACCGTCAAGGGC
>JBIIQA010000096.1:0-5822 GCA_044342355.1 Miltoncostaeaceae bacterium
CGTATGAGGTGGTCGACGTGCACCCG
The DNA here is from genome assembly GCA_044342355.1 of Miltoncostaeaceae bacterium. GTDB lineage: Bacteria > Actinomycetota > Thermoleophilia > Miltoncostaeales > Miltoncostaeaceae > SYFI01. The sequence continues at coordinate 27 of JBIIQA010000096.1, forward strand.
CGACGTCGCGACGAGGCCCCCGGTTTCGCTGATGCCAACCCGCTGAAGCGGGTCCCGGCACTGCGCGAGGGCGACGTGCGCCTGTCGGAGACGGGTGCCATCCTCCTGTGGACCGCCGATCGCTTCCCCGAGGCGCATCTGGCGCCCCCGGTCGGCACCGCCGCCCGTGCCGATCACTACCGGTGGGTCACGTGGTGCGCGAACACCCTCCATGTGGGGTGGTGGCCCGTGATGGTGCCGCGGGCGTTCACGCCCGAGGAGGATGCGTGGCCGGCCATCGAGGCCCAGGGGCGCGACGCCATCGCCCGCCATGGCGCACACCTCGAGTCGTGGCTGGGCGCGCACGAGTGGCTCGCCGGCGACTCCCCGGGCGTCTCCGACCTGTACCTCTACATGCTCACCGGCTGGGGCAACTACTACGACGACGTGGTCTTCGGCGGGCCCGCCCTTGCCGGGCACTACGCCCGCGTGGGTGCGCTCCCCGGCGTCATCCGCGCGCGTGAACTCGACGACCTCGACGAGCGCCTGATTCGCCACCACCCCGAGCTCCGGGGCGGTCGTCCCCTCGACTGATCACTCGTCGGCGCGGAAGCTCCGGGGGATGACGCGCGCCATCCACCGGGGCATTGGTCCGCGAAGGGGCTCGGGCCGGAACTGGCGGTCGAGCATCCAGAGGCCGGCCGCCGTGATGACCGCGCCGGAGAGCGCCACCACCACGTCGAGGACGCTGAGGGTGGTGAGCTCGAAGAACTCGCGCAGCGGTGCAACGAGGATGAAGGCCACGTAGGCGCCTGCCATTGCAAGGCACATGGTGATGACCCACGCGCTCCGCTTGACCCCGGATACCTCGAGGATGATCACCAGCCAGAGGCCGATCGCCATGAGCGCCGTCACGGCCACCGTGCGCGCCGCCGCCACGTCGTCGAAGAGCACGTTCAGGGCGAAAAGGTATGCAGACACCACGCCGAGCCCTGCGGCCACGCCGGCGGGCAATGCGAAGCGGAATGTCGACGCGAGGAAGTCGCGGGCCTTCCATGCCCCCGTGCTGGGCGCAAGGGCCAGGAAGAACGCCGGTATGCCGACGGTGAGGAAGGAGAGCAGGGTGAGGTGGCGGGGCAGGAACGGATAGGTGGTGGGGACGAGCCCGATCGTGAGGATGAGGAAGGCGGCGAGGAAGGACTTCGCCACGAAGAGCTTGCTCACGCGCTGCAGGTTGCGGAGCGCCTGGCGACCCTCCTGGATCATGGGCGGGAGCGATGCGAATCCCCCGCGCACCATCACGATGTCGGCCACCGCGCGGGCCATCTGGCTGGCGTCCCCCGGCGCGATGGCGACGCGTGAGGCCTTGAGGGCGGGGACGTCATTGACGCCGTCCCCGATCATCGCGACGTTGTATCCCTCGGCCGTGAGGGCGTTCACGATGCGTTCCTTGTCGTCGGGCGTGGCGCGACCCACGATGCCGGCTCCGGTGACCACCCGGGAGAGGGCGGCGGGGTCGGTGGGAAGCTCGGAGGCCAGGATGGGCGCGCTCGAGTGAATGCCGCAGTCCGCGGCGATCGCCCCGACGGTGGCCGGTGAATCGCCCGAGACCACATGCACGGGAATCCCCTCGCGGGCGAGGAACTCGATGGCTCCCCGGACCTCCGGCTGCAGCGTCTCGGCGAGCGACACCACGCCCATGGCGCGCAGTCCCGCGGGCGGACCGTCTTCGGGCCCCGGCGCGCCCAGCGGCACGTCGCCCTCCGCCAGCACGAGGACGCGGCGCCCATGCGTCGACTCATGGTGGACCGTGTCGGCGAGCGGCCCCGGGTTGATCACCCCGGGTGCCCCGAGCACCAGGGTGTGGCCGTCGATCCGTATTCCCGCCCACCGACGACGCGAGGTGAAGGGCACGGCCTCGTCCGGTTGCACCGGGTCATGGGGCAACTCCGCGGCGATGGCGGTGAGGCTCTCGTCGTGATCGGGCCACGCGGCGGCGTATCTGGCAAGCGCCGCGTCGAACTCCTCCTGCCCGACGCCCCCGGCCGCCCGCCGCTGCACGAGGCGGGCAGTCCCCGTGGTGAGCGTGCCGGTCTTGTCGACGATGATCATGTCGGCGGATGCGAGCGCCTCGATGGCCGGGAGCTGCTGCGCGAGGGCACCGCGCCGGGACATGCGGATGGTGGTCACCGCGTACGTGATGCTCGCGAGCAGGATGAGGCCCTCGGGTATGAGGGTGACCATGGCCGCCGTCGCCGTGGACACGGCCTCCTCGAGGTCGGGACTCTTGCGCCACAGGGCAAGTGCCAGCACGGCACCGAGTGGGATCATGATGGCCACCATCGCGAGGAGGAGGCGGTTCATCCCGCGTTGCAGGGGCGAGAGCGGGTGGCGGAACGAGCGCGCGATGCCCGACACGTGGCCGGCGTAGGAGTCCTCGCCCACGGCGGTGGCCACGTATGCCCCGGAGCCCTCGCTGCAGAAGGCCCCGGCGAGCACCTCGTCCCCGATATCGCGCCGGACGGGACGCGATTCACCGGTGAGCACGGCCTCATCGAGCTCGAGACCCGAGGCGGTGCGCAGGGTTCCGTCGGCGACCACCTGATCGCCCGCCCCGAGCAGCACGAGGTCACCGGTCACCACGTCGTCCACCCCCACCCGGCGCTCGGCGCCCGCACGCACCACCCGCGCGGTGGGCGTGACGAGGGCGGCAAGCCGGTCGATGGCACGCTTGGCGCGCACCTCCTGGGCGATGCCGATCGTGATGTTGACGACGAGGATCGCGAGGAAGAAGACGTCGCGCCAGTCGCCGAACCACAGCGTGATGACGGCGAAGGTCACCAGGATGAGGTTGAAGAGGGTGAAGACATTTGCCCGCACGATGCCCACGTACGAGCGGCTGGTGCGTGGGCGGCGACGCTGCGGCCGCCGCGCGGCGGCCTCGGCCTCACTGAGGCCGCCGGGGCCAGTGACGGGCGCGATGACCGCCGTCTGCGCGGTATCCGAACTCACACCCCCAGCGTGACACCCGGGGGACCGGCGCGCCTCTCCCGCACGGGGGGCACTGGTACGCTCAGCCACGTGAGGATCGTCCTCGGCGCAGCGCTCCTGTTCGGGTTCCTCGGAGCCGCCGCCTCCGCGGTCGCACAGGGTCAGCCACCGACCCCGGCGGGCTCGGCCTGGCTGCTCGTGGATGGGCAGAGCGGCGAGGTGCTGGCGCAGCGCGCCGCCGACGTGCCCCGCCCCATGGCCAGCACGACCAAGATGATGACGGCCCTCGTGGCGCTCGAGTCGGGTGATCTCGATCGTCTGATCACGGTGCCGCCGGCGGCCGTGGGCGTGGGTGAGTCGTCGGCGGGACTCCGGCCCGGCGAGCGCATATCCGTCCGCAACCTTGTGAAGGCGCTGATGGTCGGCAGCGGCAACGACGCCGGCATCGCCATCGCCTATGGGGTTGCGGGATCGGAAGCGGAGTTCGTCGCGCGCATGAATGCGAAGGCGCGGGAACTCGGGTTGGCGCGCACGCGTTTCGCCAACCCGCACGGCCTGGACGAGGCGGGCCAGGAGTCGACCCCTGCTGATCTCCTCGCGCTGGGCCGCGTGGTCATGCGCGACCCGTTCCTGCGCAAGGTCGTGGGGGAGAGGACCACCACGATCCCGGGCCCGGGGGGGCAGGGCACCCGGCGCCTTGAGTCGCAGAACGACCTCCTGTCGATCATGCCGGAGGCCGACGGCGTGAAGACGGGGCACACGGATGGGGCCGGCTACACCCTGGTGGCGCACGCCACGTCGTCGCGGCTGGGACGCAACCTCTATGCGGTGCTGATGGGCGAGCCCGACCGCGCCACCCGTGCGCGTGACGCGAAGGCGCTCCTCGAATGGGGCTTCTCGCAGTACGCGCGCCCGGTGGTGTTGCGCAGGGGGCAGACCGTGCTCGCCCTGCCGGTGCAGGGCGCGCCCGGCACCACGGTGGCCCTCGCGCCCCCATCCCCTGTGGCGGCCACCGTGCGCATCGGCGCACCCGTGTCGATGCGCGTCACGGCGCCGTCCATGTCCCCGGCGCCGGTTGCGCGCGGGCAGCGCCTCGGCCGCATCGAGGTGGTGCAGGGCGGCACGGTGGTGGCGCGATCCGCCCTCGTGGCACGGGCGGGCGTTCCGGCCCCCGGGTTCCTTGATGGTCTCGGTAGTGCGTTCTCGGGGATAGGGTCCCTGTTCACGTGATCCTCACCGTCACCCTCAACGCCGCTCTCGACCGGACGCTCAGCGTCCCCAACTTCCAGGCCGGCCGCCGTCACCGCGCGAGCGACTCCCTCACCCTGCCGGGTGGCAAGGGGGTGAACGTGGCGCGCGCGCTGCGCAACCTGGGCCAGCCGGTGATCGCCGCCGGCCTTGCGGGTGGGCGCACGGGCATCTCGATCATTGAGCAGCTCACGGGCGAGGGGATCCTCAATGACTTCGTGCGCATCGCGGACGAGTCCCGCACGTCCACGGCCGTCGTCGACCCCACAGCCACGCTGCAGACGGAGATCAACGAGTACGGGCCCTCGGTGTCGGATGCCGAGCTCGCGCTCCTGATGGAGAAGCTCGCGTATCTCTCACGCGGTGCCGACATCGTGGTGCTCGCAGGTTCGCTTCCCCGCGATGTCCCCGCCGACTTCTACTCGGTGCTTGCCGCCGAGATCGCGCGCCCCGACCTGCGGATCGTGGTCGATGCCCCGGGACCCGTCCTGCGTGGGGCCCTTGCGGCCGAGCCCTGGCTTGTCAGCCCGAACGTGCGCGAGGCCGAGGAGGTCGTGGGCAACGAGTTCCGCGACGACGAGGACGCTGCGGTGGGCGCGGAGGCCCTGTGTGCGCTCGGGGCCCAGGCGGCGCTCATCCACGATGAGCGTGGCTGCGTGGCCCGCATGCCCATAGGCAACGGCGACTCCGGCCGTCGCACCCTCCAGGCCCGCATCGACGTGCTCTCCGAGGTGGTGAGCACCGTCGGATCCGGCGACGCCTTCCTCGCCGGCTATCTCGCCGGAACCTATTCGGGGGCGGGGCTCGAGGAGGCCCTGCGGTGGGGCGTTGCCGCCGGCTCGGCCAGCACGCAGCTGCTCGGCGCCGGCGTGGTGAAGGCGGCCGACGTCGATGCCATGGCGCGCCAGGTGACCGTGGACGAGGTCGTGGCGGGGGGCTGAGGGGCCCCCTGAGGCACCCTGAATGCCCCTCTCCGCCGTCCGCGCGGGGGTGTAGGTTGGACCCTCGAACACGTTGTCGACGGGGGAGTGCGGGTGGAGATCGAGATCGGCCGGGGCAAGCGCGGACGGCGGGCATACGGACTCGATGAGATCGCCATCGTGCCCAGCAGGCGCACGCGCGACCCTGAGGACGTCGACCTCTCGTGGCAGCTCGGGCCCCACTCCCTCGAGATGCCCCTCCTCGCGTCTGCAATGGACGGCGTGGTGTCACCGGCGACAGCGATCGAGATCGGCACGCTTGGTGGCCTCGGTGTGCTCAACCTCGAGGGCATCCAGAGCCGGTACGAGGACCCCGATGCCGAACTGCGGAGGATCGCCGACTATCCGCCTGAGAAGGCCACCCGCGGCCTCCAGGATGTCTACCGAGCCCGCGACATCGACCCCGACCTCATGGTGCAGCGCATCAAGGAGATCAAGGCCTCGGGCGTGGTTACCGCCGGGTCGCTCACTCCGCAGCGGGTGGAGCAGTACATCGGCCCCGCCCTCGACGCCGGCCTCGACATCCTGGTGATTCAGGGCACGGTCGTGTCAGCCGAGCACGTGTCGTCGTCGGTCGAGCCGCTCAACCTCAAGCAGT
>JBIIQA010000097.1:0-5682 GCA_044342355.1 Miltoncostaeaceae bacterium
CCGCGACCGGCGTGAGCAGCCCCGCGAGGGTCTTGAGGAGCGTGCTCTTGCCCGACCCGTTGGTGCCGATGACCGCCAGCCACTTCCCGGCATCCAGCGTGAGGTCGATTCCCCCGACCACCGCATGTCCGCGGTACCCCACGGCGAGCCCATGGCACTCGATGCCGGCGCTCACGCCGCGTGCTCCGGATGCGGGCGGCGCGACGGAACGAGCGCCTGGGCCACGGCCACAACGAAGAAGATGGCCACTGCGGTGAGCACCACCGATGCACCCGCCGCCAGGTCAAAGTGCCACGAAAGCAGCAGGCCGACATAGGTGCTGGCGATTCCGATGACCGCCGCAACGGCCATCATCGAACCGAGCCGTCGGGTGATGAGCGCCGCCGCTCCCGCCGGGGCCAGCAGCATGCCGAACACCAGCAGGGCTCCCACCACCACGAACGACGCCACCACGGTGACGGCGATCATGCCCAGCAGCACCGCCTCGATCAGACCCACGCGGTAGCCCGCCACCCGCGCCTGGTCCGGGTCCATGGCCATGAGCAGCATCGGCCGGCGCAGCAGCCATGCCAGCAGCACCACGAGGATCGCCACCGCGGCCTGCCAGGCGATCTGGGTCCACGTGACCCCCAGCACCTCGCCGAAGAGGATGTCGGTGAGGCTGCCGGCGAAGTCGGCGGATCGCGAGATGATCACCACGCCAAGGGCGAGCATGCCGACGAACAGCAGCCCGATGGCGACATCAGAGGACAGGCGGGTGCGCCTGCTGATGGCCGCGACGCCGCCCATCATCACCGCCGCGCCGGCCAGCGCGCCGATCGCCGTCGGAATGCCGATGAGCAGGGCGGCGGCAATCCCCGGCAGCACACCGTGCGCCAAGGCGTCACCGAGGAAGGCCATGCCACGGAGCACCGTGATAGTGCCCACCACGGCCGTGGCGATGGCGATGAGGATTCCGGCCACCAGCGCGCGCTGCATGAACGCGCTCTGGACGAATGGGTCCCACAGGATGTCCAGCGGGTCAGCCCCCGGTGTTTGCGAGCGCCGATGATATGCGGCGCGCCAGTTCCGTGATGTAGGTCGCGTAGGCGCCATCACCCGGAACGGCCTCGGTACCCAGCTCCACCAGCGTTGCGCCCGTCTCACTCACGATGGCCTCCGCCACGGCGTTGGGCAGGCCGGTCTCGGTGAAGACCACCCGCACCCCGGCCTTCTCCATGGCGTCCTCGAGTTCCTTCAGGTGCGCGGCCGACACCTGTCCCTGGGATGACAGGGACGGCGTGACGGCGCCGACGAGGCCCAGGTCGTACCGGTCGGCCAGGTATCCCAGCGACTCATGGCCCGTGACGAGGTTGCGGGCCTTCGCGGGAAGTGCGGCGAAGTCGGCGGCGATCGCGGCGTCGAGCTCAGCGATCTGGGCGGCGGCGGCCTTCGCCGGCGCCGAGACATCCGCGCCGGTCGCGCGGCGCACGGCTCCGGGAAGCGCGGCCACGACCTTGCGCACCTGCGCGGGATCGGTCCAGAAGTGCGGGTCACCGGCCCCCGCCTCGTCGCCATGCCCCGGCTCGTCCCCGTGGTCGTGGGCATGCTCGTCGTCGCCCTCGGCCACGGTGCGCACCGCGATGTGATCGGTCGCCGTGAACACCGGCACGCCCTCGGCGCGCGCCTGCTTCACGGCCTCCTCGAGCCCCTGCTCGAGGCCCAGGCCGTTCTGCACCACCAGGTCGGCCGACTGCAGCGCGGTGACATCCTTCGCCGACGGGCGCCATTCGTGCGGGTCGCTGCCGTTCGGCATCACCACGCGCACCTCCGCACCATCCCCCACCGCATCGCGCACGATCGCCCCCAGCAGTGGCGTGGTGGCGACGATGACCGGACGTGACGCGGCGGTCGTGGCGCCGGTGCGTGCAGTGGTGGTGTCCGCTGCCCCCCCGCAGGCCGACACCACAAGGGATGCGGCGGCGAGGACGGTGACGGCGAGGGCGGTGAGGGCGGTGCGCGATATGGACATGCGTGCACCCTACCCTAAATGAGAATGGTTCTCACCCTCAGGATGCGTCAGGGTCCCAGCGGCGCAGGATCTCCTCCCGGCGCCGGCGGTTTTCCTCGTCCTCGCTCCAGTCATTCGACGGATCGCCGAACGGAGACGGGTGGGCATCGCCCCAGAACGCGCCCGTGCCGGGCAGGCCGAGCAGCGCCGCGAAGATGTCGTCCTCCTCCATGCCCGGGGCCGCCAGCGACCGGAATGTCAGGTCGGGGTCCGGCGGCATGCGCTCGTCGTCGGCCATCAGCTGACAGCCCCGGCGCCGACCGGCTCCTCGCCGAGTTCCGCCCGCAGCACCGCCAGGCGGTCGCGGAGTTCGGCGGCCCTCTCGAACCGGAGCTCCTCGGCCGCCACCAGCATCTCCTGCTCGACCTCCACAATCACGCGGCGGATCTCGTCGGGCGTCGCCCCGTCCGGCACGGCCTCGATCTTCGCCCGCCGGCGTCCGCCGCCGCTCGTAAGGCCGAGGAACTCCACGATGTCGGAGACGCCCTTCGAGATCGAGGTCGGCGTGATGCCGTGTTCGGCGTTGTGCGTGCGCTGGATCTCGCGCCTCCGCGCGGTCTCCTCCATGGCCACCCGCATCGATGCCGTCTCCCGATCGGCGTACATGAGCACACGGCCATTCACGTTGCGGGCCGCCCGTCCGATGGTCTGGATGAGCGCCGTCTGGCCGCGGAGGAAGCCCTCCTTGTCGGCGTCGAGAATGGCGACGAGCGTGACCTCGGGGAGATCGAGCCCCTCGCGCAGCAGGTTGACCCCCACCAGCACGTCGAACTCCCCGAGGCGGAGCGACCGCACCACGCGGATGCGCTCGATGGCATCGATGTCGGAGTGCAGGTACCGGGCCAGGAGGCCCGCATCGGTGAGGTAGTCGGTGAGGTCCTCGGCCATGCGCTTGGTGAGCGTGGTCACGAGCACCCGCTCCTCGGCCGCAACGCGCGCCCGGATCTCCCCGATGAGGTCGTCGACCTGGTTCTCGGTGGGGCGCACCTCCACCTCGGGGTCCACGAGACCCGTCGGACGGATGATCTGCTCCACGATGCTCGACGAGTTGGACCGCTCGAAATCGCCGGGCGTGGCCGACACGAAGACGACCTGTCCCACGCACTCGAGGAACTCCTCGAGCCGGATGGGGCGGTTGTCCGCGGCCGATGGCAGGCGGAATCCGTGCTCGATCAGGGCCATCTTGCGCGAGCGGTCACCCTCGTACATGCCGCGTACCTGCGGGACGGTGTTGTGCGACTCGTCGATAAACGTGAGGAAGTCATCGGGGAAGAAATCGAGGAGGGTGTGCGGCGGCTCACCCGGGGAACGGCCGTCAAGGATCCGCGAGTAGTTCTCGATGCCGGAGCAGAAGCCCACCTCGCGCAGCATCTCCATGTCGTACTCGGTGCGCTGGCGCAGCCGGTGCGCCTCCACCATCTTCCCCTGCGCGTCGAACAGTGCGCAGCGCTCCTCGAGTTCCGCGCGGATCTCGGCCACTGCCCGCTCGAGGGTGTCCTGCGGGGTGACGTAGTGCGTGGCCGGGTAGATGCCCACGTACTGCAAGTCGCCGAAGACCTCACCGGTCACGGGATGGAAGTGCGTGATCGACTCGATCTCGTCGCCGAACATCGAGATGCGGTACGCCGTGTCGGCGTTCACGGGCTGGATCTCGAAGACATCCCCCCGGGCGCGGAAGCGACCGCGCTCCAGCACCATGTCGTTGCGCTTGTACTGCACCTCCACGAGGCGCCGGAACACCTCATCACGCGAGATCTCCTCCCCGGCCCTCAGCATGACCAGCCGCTCCGCGTAGCGCTCGGGCGATCCCATGCCGTAGATGCAGGACACCGATGCCACGATCACCACGTCCCGCCGCGTGAGCAGCGCCGTGGTCGCCGCGTGGCGCAACCGGTCGATCTCATCGTTGATCGAGGCGTCCTTCTCGATGTACGTGTCGCTGGACGCGATGTACGCCTCGGGCTGGTAGTAGTCGTAGTACGAGACGAAGTACTCGACCGCAGCCCCGGGCAGGTACTCCCGGAACTCATTGCAGAGCTGCGCCGCAAGGGTCTTGTTGTGGGCGATGACGAGGGCGGGACGGCCCGACTGCGCGATGATGCTCGCCATCGTGAAGGTCTTCCCCGACCCCGTGACCCCGAGGAGGGTCTGGAAGCGCTCGCCGGCCCCGAGCCCCGCCTCGATCGCCGCGATCGCCGCCGGTTGATCGCCGGCGGGCGGGTGCGCGTCGGAGATCGTGTAGTTCGCGCGTTCCATCCCTGCGGATAGTAGGGCGGCGCCCTCCTGTCCCGATGGCGAAACGCACCGTGGGAACGTCTGGTGCCCGGGCCGAGGACCCGCGGCGCGGGCCGGCATAGGGTGCTCCCACCACCGCGGGGACAGGGACGTGGTGGTGGCAGGCGTCGCGTCCGGGGATGCGCGACGCGGAGGCCCCGCGGCCGGGACGCGGGGCCGCGGAAGGGCGGCGCCACAGGCGCCGCCCTTCCCCATGCGCTCAGGCGTGCCCGGACACCAGAATGGGGTGAGCGCGAGGGCCTCGGGCTCGATGGCCGGGTCAATATGTGGCGCGTCGTTCACCATCGCTTCCGAGACGAGGTCAGGCCCGCCATGCCACGTGCACTCATCCACACAATGCTTCGCGTACTCGATGAGAGGCGGTCGCTCGATTTCTACGAGGCCCTCGGCTTCCGGGAGACCAGCCGCGCACGAGTAGGCGGCGACACCGCCACGGTCATCTTCCTCGCCCTGCCGGGAGATGGCGAGCGGCTGGAGCTCACCCTGAACGATGGGCGCACAGAGCCCTATGACCAGGGCGAGGCATATGGGCACATCGCCCTGTCGGTCGGCGACATGCACGCCGAGCTCGCAGAGCTCGCGGTACGGGGCATCACCCCGGAGAAGCCCCCGTATGCATCCCGGCCCGGGGGCTCGACGATCTGCTTCATCCGCGACCCCGACGGCTACCGCATCGAACTCGTGGAGCAGCGCGGCGGCTGATAGCCTCGACGCCATACAGGGGAGCCGCCACAGCGGCTGAGAGGAGGCACACCGCCTCGACCCTCTGAACCTGATCTGGGTAATGCCAGCGAAGGGAGTGAAAGTGCCTGATGGGCACGGCATACGGGCTTTCGGCATCCGTCTTTCGCGCGGCGACAACCCGCCCATTCCGGTACTCGGCGGCGTCAACCTGCACGCCGCCGCAGGCCAGGTGACCAGCATCGTGGGGCCGTCAGGCTGCGGGAAGAGCACCCTGCTCGACGTGCTCGCCGGGCTCATCCCGCCCGATGACGGACACGTCGAGGGCGGCGGCGACATGGTCCTCATGCCCCAGCGCGATGCCCTGCTCCCCTGGCGGACGCTCGACGAGAACGTCGCGCTGGGTGCGGTCCTCAGCGGTGAGACCCAACGTGACGCCACCGGCCGTGCTCGGGCCACTCTTGCCCGGCTTGGTCTCACGGGATTCGGTGCGCACTTCCCCCATGCACTCTCGGGCGGCATGCGCCAGCGTGGCGCCCTCGCGCGCACCCTCCTCAGCGGGCGCCGGACGTGGTTGCTCGACGAGCCATTCGGCGCACTCGACGCCCTGACGCGCGCCGACATGCATCAGGTGCTGCTCGACATCCACGCGGAGC
>JBIIQA010000098.1:0-5655 GCA_044342355.1 Miltoncostaeaceae bacterium
CTACGCACCCGCGCTGCTCGCGCTGCTCGAGGTACCGGGCATCATCGTGGCGCTCACACTCGCGTCTGACCGGGTGGGCGGACGGCAGGGCGGGTGGAGCCACGCGCTCCGCGAGGCGGTGCTCGGGCGCAGCATCGTGCTGCTCGCGGGTGGCCTGGCAATCGGCTGGATCGCGGGCCCGACGCGCATGGAGCTGGTCGACCCGCTGTTCGTGGACCTCTTCTACGGCGCTCTCACGCTGTTCCTGATCGATCTCGGCGTCACCGTCGCACGACGCGCGACCGGTCTGAGGGCCTTCGGGCCACGCCTGCTCGCCGTGGGAATCGTCGTACCGCTCATCAACGGCACCCTCGGGGTCATGCTCGCGACGGTGTCGGGGCTGTCGGTGGGCGGCGCCACCCTCGTGGGGGTCATGGCGGCAAGCGCGTCATACATCGCGGCGCCGGCGGCCGTGCGCATCGCCTTGCCTGATGCAAACCCGGCGCTCTACCTCACAGCGGCCCTCGGCATCACCTTCCCGTTCAATCTCATCGCCGGCATACCGTTGTTCTTCTGGATGGCCAGCGCCGTCGGGGGCTAGCCCCGCGACGCGCCGGGCCGGGGCCCTCGGGGCACCGGCATAATCCGCGCCCATGGGCGTGACCGAAGATCTCCTCCGCAATGCCGAGCACTGGGCGGACCATTTCGACCAGGGCGGCCTTGCCGTCGAGCCGAGTCTCCGCGTCGCCGTCGTCGGCTGCATGGACTCCCGCCTGAACCTCCAGGACCTGCTCGGGCTGGGCCCGGGCGAGGCGCATGTCATGCGCAACGCCGGCGGCACGGCCACCGACGACATGATCCGCTCGCTGGTCATCTCCCAGCGATTCCTCGGGACGCGGGAGATCATCCTGGTCCATCACACCGACTGCGGAATGCTGCGCTTCACCGACGACGAACTGCTGCGCACGCTGCACAGCGAGTCGGGCATCCGGCCCACCTGGGCCGTCGAGACGTTCGCCGACACGGAGGAGGACCTCCGCATGTCGATGCGCCGAGTGCGTACGAGCCCCTTCATCCCGTTCAAGGATGCACTTCGGGGGTTCATGTACGACGTCGAAACCGGCGACCTGCGCGAGGTGTTCGCCTAGGGGCGAGTGGTCAGGCCGCCTCGATGGCCTGCTCGGTGATCTGCTCGCCCGACGGAGCCGAGCGCTCCAGGTGGAAGGCACGGATGACGGGGCTCGCGTCGTCCTGCAGCGAGACGATCACGTAGAGCGGCTCCGCGAAGAACGCGAGCTCCACGTCGGTGGTGGAGGGGTACGCCGCCGAGCGGGTGTGCGAGTGGTAGATCGCGAGCAGGTCCTCCCCTGACTCGTCGATCTCGTCCATGAGCTGCATCTGCTCACGCGGATCCATCACGTACATGAACGGGCTGCCCTCGGAGTTCACGGCCGGGAGCACGCGCGTGGCCGTACCGCCACGCCCCGCGATGAGGCCGCAGCACTCGTTGGGGAACTCCTCGCGCGCGTGTGCCACGAGGGCATCCGCCAAGGCGGCCGGCAACCTCACCCCTGGCCTCCGGCTACCAGAAGACGCCGTTGTCGAGGGTCTCCTCGACGGCCTCGAGCTCACCGGTCCAGATACCCGCGGACAGGTACTTCCAGCCGCCATCGCAGACGATGCCCACGATCGTGCCGCTCTCCATCGTCGACGCCACCCGCGCACAGGTGTGGAACACGGCTCCGCTCGATACCCCAGCGAAGATGCCGTGCTCCGAGGCCAGGCGACGCGTCATGAGGATGGCGTCCATGTTCTCGACCAGCAACTTGCGGTCGAGCCGCGACAGGTCGAGGATCGGCGGGATGAAGCCGTCGTCGAGGCTGCGCAGCCCCGACACCGGGTCGCCCTGGAGAGGCTCGCACGCGATGATCTGGATGTCGGCGCGATGCTCCTTGAAACGGCGCGAGCAGCCCATGAGGGTGCCGCCGGTGCCGAGCCCCGCGACGAAGACGTCAATCTCGGGGCAGTCACGGATGATCTCCGCGGCAGTGCCCTCGTAGTGGGCACGCGGGTTGGCCGGATTGCCGTACTGGAAGAGCATGGGGATGCCCTGCTCCACGGACAGCTGACGGGCCATCTCGACCGAGCCGTTGGATCCGGTCTCGCCGGGGCTCTCCACGATCTCGGCGCCGTAGATCTCGAGCAGCCGGCGGCGCTCCTCGGTGACGTTGTCGGGCATCACCGCGATGAGCTTGTACCCGCGCACTCTGGCGATCATCGCCAGCGAGATCCCGGTGTTGCCGGAGGTGGGCTCCATGATGGTGTCGCCCGGCTTCAGCACCCCGCGCGCCTCGGCGTCGTCGATGAGCGACTTCGCCGTGCGGTCCTTGATTGACCCGGTGGGGTTGTGGCTCTCCATCTTGGCGAGGATGCGCACGTCGGGGTTCGGCGAGAGTCCCGAGACGTCGATGAGCGGCGTCTCCCCGATGGTGGCGACGATGTCCTCGGACACCGCGAGGGGCGGGGCCTCGAGGCCCGACCGGTTCATCAGACCCCGCCTGCCATCGCCGGGAGGATCATGATCGTGTCGTCATCGCCGATGGGGGTGTCCACCCACTGCAGCAGGCGTGCGTCCTCGTCATTGACGTAGACGTTGACGAACTTGTGCAGTTCGCCGTCGGCGGTCAGGATCTGCGCGCCGACGGCGGGGTGCTGATCGCACAGATTGCTGAGCACCTCGGCCACCGTGGCGCCCTGCACCTGCACGGTGCGCTCACCGTCGGCCGCCGGGCGCAGCACCGGCGGAATCTTCACGGTACTCATGCAGTGACCCCCGCGGAATCATGGCTGCCCACGCCCGCGCACCAGGCCTCGTAGTCGCGCAGTTGCAGATCGGCGTTCGGACCGCACGACGGGCAGTCGGGATCGCGGCGCACCTTGAGCTCGGTGAAGGTCATGCCGAGTGCGTCGTAGATCAGAAGACGCCCGGAGAGCGTGTCGCCGATACCGAGCAGGACCTTGATGGCCTCGGTGGCCTGGATGTTGCCCATCACCCCGCACAGCACGCCGAGCACGCCCGCCTCACCGCATGAGGGGGCGAGGTCCGGGGGCGGTGGCTCGGGAAAGAGACAGCGGTAGCACGGGCCGTCGTACGGCATGAACACCGACGCGTGGCCCTCGAAGCGCAGGATGCTCGCGTGCACCAGCGGCGTGTTGGTCATGAGCGCGGCGTCGGCGAGCAGGTACCGCGTGGGGAAGTTGTCGGCGCCGTCCACCACAACGTCGTACTGCGACAAGAGGTCGATCACGTTGTCGCGGTTCACGCGGAACGGGTGAACGTTCACCTGCACCTCGGGATTGAGTGCCCCGATGGCCACCTTGGCGCTCTCACCCTTGTTCACGCCCACGCGGTCCGTGGTGTGGATGATCTGGCGCTGCAGGTTGCTCTCGTCGACGACGTCGTCGTCGACGAGGCCGATGGTTCCCACGCCGGCCGCCGCCAGGTAGTACGCGGCCGGTGATCCGAGACCACCTGCACCGATGAGCAGCACCTTGCTGTCGAGCAGGGCGAGCTGGCCCTCCTCGCCCACCTCGGGGATGAGCACGTGGCGGGAGTAGCGGGAGCGCTGCGGGCCGGTGAGGATGCGCGGCATCTGAACCGGATGATTGTTCTGCTTCCAGCGGGCGAAGCCACCGGCAAGGTTCGAGACGTTCGAGAAGCCCATGTCACGCAGCGTGACGGCGGCGAGCAGCGATCGCTGTCCGCTCGCACACGAGATGAGGATCTCGGTGTCGTGATCGGGTGCCACGCCGGCGACCCGGCTCTCGAGGAAGCCCCTCGGGACATGTACGGCGCCGGGCAGGTGGCCCTGGTCCCATTCCGCGGTCTCCCGCACATCGATGATGAGCGGACCGTCGCCCGACTCCACGCGGGGCGCGATATCGGCGGGTTCCACCTCGGGGATGACCGCGCGTGCCTGCGCGATGAGGTCCTGATAGCTCGGGGACATCGGGGTTTTCGCCTCGTTCCTCGTTTCCCGGTAAATCCAACGGCAATAGTACCAATTTGCCCGCGCCAGCCCGCTGCGGCGTAATCTCGGAACCGGAGGTGGATCGCGACGATAGCGTTCGCCCGCAGCCGGGGAGGCGCGTACGGGATGGCCCAGGAGATACCCAAGAGCAGGTTCGTGAACCCCGATGCGCGCATGCGCTGCCCCACGCCCGATTGCTGGGGCGACCTCGTGCTCTTCCCCACCGGAAGCACCGATGGCGACGGCATCCCCGCGTTTTCGAACACCACCCTCTGCCCCCTCTGCATGACCGGCTTCGACCTCGTCCCCGACATCAGCGACCGTGACCTCTACCTCCGTGTCGCCTGGATGCAGGCCAACCCCGGCGCCACGCCGCCGGGCGACCTCACGTGAGCGACGGCCCCGACCTCTTCGCCGACGCGGTGGAGCGCAGCCTCTCCACCACGCGCCCCCTCGCCGCGCGCATGCGCCCCGCGACGCTCGACGAGGTGGCGGGGCATTCCGAGCACCTCGGGCCCGAGGGGTTCCTGCGACGCGCCATCGCCGGGGATGACGTGCCGTCCCTCATCCTCTACGGCCCACCGGGAACGGGAAAGACGACGCTCGCACGACTGGTCGCCACGAGCACGCGTGCGACCTTCGAGGAGCTCTCGGCCGTCTCGGCCGGGCTTCCTGACGTGCGTGCCGTCATGCAGCGGGCGCGTGACCGGCTGGCGGCAGGCGGCCGTACCGTGTTGTTCATCGACGAGATCCACCGCTTCACGAAGAGCCAGCAGGATGCCCTGCTGCCCGCAGTGGAGGATGGCCTCGTGGTGCTGATCGGGGCCACGACCGAGAACCCCTACTACGAGGTCAACGCCGCGCTCGTCTCCCGCATGCGGGTGCTGCAGTTGCAATCGCTGGGTCCCGACGAGGTCGCCACGCTCATCGCGCGCGCGCTCGCCGATGAGCGTGGACTCGGAGGTGACGCGGTGGTCACGCCCGAGGCGCGGGAGGTGATCGCGAGACTGGCCGGAGGCGATGCGCGCTACGCGCTGAACCTGCTCGAGGCCTCCGTGGGACTCGCCGGTGACTCACCCGTGACACCGGGAATCGTCGAGCGCGCGAGCGGCGGGCGGGCCGTCGCGTACGACAAGGACGGTGATCAGCACTACAACGTGGCGTCGGCATTCATCAAGTCGCTCCGCGGCAGCGACCCCGACGCGGCCCTCTACTGGCTGGCCGTGATGCTGCAGGGCGGCGAGGACCCGAAGTTCATCGCCCGGCGGATGATCGTGGCTGCCAGCGAGGACATCGGAAATGCCGATCCCCGTGCCCTCGAGGTGGCCGTGGCCGCGTCACGGGCGCTCGAGTTCGTCGGACTCCCCGAGGCCCGCATCAATCTCGCGCAGGCCGCCACGTACCTCGCCCTCGCCCCCAAGAGCGATGCCTCATACCGCGGAATTGACGCGGCCATCGCCCATGTGGAGCGCGAGGGGGCGAGGACGCCACCGCTCGCGCTGCGCGACGCGAGCCCGGCGAACGCGCGCGGCCTCGGCCACGGCACCGGGTATGTGAATCCGCACGGCGTCCCGGGCCGCGTGACAGACGACTCGTGCATGCCCGAGGGCATGGAACGCGTGCGGTTCTTCGCGCCGGGGGGGAT
>JBIIQA010000099.1:0-5633 GCA_044342355.1 Miltoncostaeaceae bacterium
TGGAACTTGCCTGCGGTGATCTGGGTGATGCCGGAAAGGGGGGTGCCACCCTGGCTCTGGCCTGTGGCGACCACATCCACCGGGGTGCTCTGCTGGGTGGTGGGCGTCGCGCCATTGCCGAGCCGGCCAAAGGCGCCACTCCCCCAGCACTTGACGCCCCCGGATGTGGTGAGCGCACAGTTGTAGAGGTCCCCTGCGGCGATCTGGGTCGCCCTGAAGTTCCAGGCGGACGCCGCAGGGCCGGTGAAGGTGCCGGTTGCCTGATCGAAGGTAACGCCGTCTGGGAGCGTGCCCGCAGTTACCTCGAAGCGCTTTGTTCCTGACCCGCCGGTGGTGGTCGGTGAAAGCACCGTGCCACCCGATCCGGTGATGAACCGCTGGGTGAGGTAGCTGACGCTGAGCGGATTGGGGGGCGCAGGAGCCGCCGGCGTCGGTGCCGCCGGCGTCGGTGCCGCCGGCGTGAGTGCTGCGGCAACCACCTTGGCGCCGGAGCACTTCCAGGCGGACTTCGTTCCCTTCGCCTTCACGCACGCGCGCACGCTCGAGCCCTTGAGCCCAGCGGTGGGAACGAAGGTGGCCTTGCTCGCCCGAGCGATGGCCACCCACCTGGTCACCGTCTTCTTCTTGACGGTCACCTTCTTCTGGGTCTGCCACTGGAAGATGTACTTGGTGCCCTTTGCCGCAGGCGTCGCCACCTTTGCGGTGAGGGTTCCGCCTACATGGGCAGTGCCCGTGACCACCGGTGCGCGAATGGCGGGGGCTGCCTGCAGGGCCATGGGCAGGGCAATGGCCGCGGCGAGCACAGCAGTAACCAGAGCGAGGAGCCGGGGGGAACGACGCTTCACGTCAAGACTTTTATCACTACTCCCGATCGCTGTGCCGAGATCGAGGTTGTTGTACCGACCGGCCCCGCCGGCAACAGAAATGCGCGATGGACCCCTGGCGGGGTGGGTCGCTCAGCCGCGAGGTCGCCGCGTTCCTCGCCGCGCCTCCCGCCTGCCCCCCCGCCACGCGCTGAACGAGGCCACGCTGCCCGAGCCCGGACGCCTGAGCCAGGGCCAGGGGTGCACGGCAGTGGGTGCGATCACCGCAGCCCGCGCGCGCCACCCGGGCACGGGCGTGTAGGTGGCCGCGACGCGCCTGCCGGCCAGCACGGCCACGGGATCGCCGCGGTGCACCTCCACGGGCCGGCGCGTCGCGAGGTCGGCCAGGCACTCGGTGATGAAGACCAGCCGGGTGGCCATCGGGCGGAACCGGTCGAGGTAGCCCTCGTCGAACACGAACACGGCGGGCGCGTCAGGGTGGGCCACGAGGGCCGGATCGCCGTCGCCCAGGGACTCCGCCGTGATCCACACGGCATCCACATCGCCGCCCTTCTCGGGCCCCAAGGGCCCTGCCGTGGCCTCGTGATCCGGATCCCGCGCGAGCAGCGGCGACGGTGCCAGCCGATCCACGGCACCATCGGGGGGCCAGTCGCCGATGGGGCATGCCCGGGAGAGCGGACACCCGGAGCACGTACCGGGTGCACGGCGCTCGACCTGCTGCCGCGAGAACCCGTACGGGCGCCCCGTGGCCGTGCCGGCGGTCCACTGCCAGCCGAGGGCGTTGGCGGCGCGGGAGCCGTCGAGCAGTCGGCGGCGCATCCAGAGCTCCCCGCGCTGCCACGGCAGCCCGTGCCGCACACTCCACTGCGAGGCGATCCACATGCGCGACTGGTTCACCATCCACCCGTCACGATCGAGCTCCCCGAGCACGAGGTCGATGCAGGCCATGCGCCTGTCGAGGGCGTGCCCGGGCTCGGATGCGCTGCCCCCGAGTGCCTGCGCGGCCCGCAGGTCGCGCCCGATACCGGCCCCGATACGCGCGTACACGTGGCGTGCGTACTCCTGCCACAGCAGTTCGTCGCGGAAGCGCTCGACATCGCGCGCGGGGCCGCCCTCCACGTGGGCCCACGCACGCGGCAGGGTGATGAGCCCGTGGCGGATCCACGGCGAGAGACCCGATGCGCCACGGCGGGACGGCGGCCAGACCTCGCTGCGCCGGGCCGCGTACCCGCGCACGTCGAACGACGCCAGGGCGGTGTCGGCGGCAACCTGACCACCGCGGAACCGGGCAGAGCGGGTGACCTCGCCGGAGAACAGCCCGCGGAGGTGCCGGGCGACGAAGTCGGCCTCCTCGCCCGGGGCGGGGACGGGCAGGGTCGTCACGGCACCGGAAGGGGACGCTCGAACACGATGCGATCCTCGCCCGGGCCGAGGTAGCCCTGCACCAGTGGACCCTCGAACCCGAGCGCGCGGTGGAAGGCGATGGACCCCTCGCGCCGCGGTGCGGCAAGCGCCCGGATGCGCGTGCAGCCCCCGGCCATGGCGCGCACACCGAAGGCGCGGTAGAGCGCGGCGCCCACGCCCTGCCCCCGCAGCGCCGGGTCGACCGCGTGCAGGTGCACGTACGCGAGGTCGGGCTCCGACTCGCTCACGAGACCCAGCAGGAAGCCCGCAGGCGATCCGTCATCACGCTCGATCCACACCCCGTGCGGCCCCAGTTGATCGAAGAACAGCCGGTGCAGGGTGAGGCCCACCGGGTGCCCGAACCAGTCGTCGGCCACCGCGCGTGCCGCGTCGAAGTCGGCGGCGATGAGGGACCGCGGCGCACGCAGGCCCTCCACGGACGTCAGGCCAGCTCGGCGATGCCGACCGGGCACGACACGCCCGTGCCGCCCAGCCCGCAGTACCCGCCCGGGTTCTTGTGGAGGTACTGCTGGTGGTAGCCCTCGGCGTAGTAGAAGGGCCCCGCCTGGGCGAGCTCGGTGGTGATGGGCCCGGCTCCCGCGGCGTCAAGCGCCTGCTGGAACATGTCGCGCGATGCCTCGGCGATCTGCCGCTGGCGATCGTCGGCCCAGTAGATGGCCGACCGGTACTGGCTACCCACGTCGTTGCCCTGGCGAAGGCCCTGCGTGGGGTCGTGCCCCTCCCAGAATGTCTTCAGCATCTGGGCGTACGAGGTGACCTCCGGGTCGAACACCGCCAGCACCACCTCGGTGTGGCCGGTCCGAGCCGTGCAGACCTCTTCGTACAGCGGATTGCGCGTGAACCCGCCGGCGTAGCCCACCGCGGTGGTCCACACGCCGGGCAGCTGCCAGAACATGCGCTCGGCGCCCCAGAAGCAGCCCATGCCAACCACCACCTGCTCGTAGCCGTCGGGGAACGGCGGCAGCAGCGGGTTGCCCAGCACCTCGTGCGCTGCGGGCACGCGGATGGTCTCGGTGCGCCCGGGCAGGGCGTCCTGCTCGGACACCATCGCCGCATTTCCAAAGCCAAAGATACCCATCGCCCCTCCCCCGTCTGACGTCACGCGTCAAGGTTAGAGCGCGCCCACGCCGCCACGGCGCACTTCGGCACGGTGCTGGCAGATCGCACCGCCGTGCAGGTCAGCTGACCCGAAAGCCCTTCTCGCGGATGAGGTCGACCGCGCGCGCCACCGCCATGTCACCGGCGATGTCGAGGCTGAGGGTGCCCGAGGGCTCGTCGGCGCGGGCCGGGCTGAGGTGCAGGTCCTCGATATTGATGTGCGCGTGGCCGAGAGCCGTGGCGATCTCGCTGAGCACCCCGGGGCGGTTCGGCACGGCGACGGTGAGTCGCACGACGTCGCCACCCACGGTGTCCTCCTGTGCCAGCAGGCGCTGCCTGCCCTCCGCGGCGCTGCCGAAGAAGCCCTCCAGCCACTCGCGATCGCCGCTCTCGAGGGCGGCTTCCACCTCGGCCAGGTCGGCCCGGTGGCGGCGGGTCTCGGCGAGCACGGCGTCGCGGTTGCTCAGCAGGATGTCGGCCCACAGAACGGGGTTGGCGCCGGCCACGCGCGTGAGGTCGCGGAACGACGGCCCCGCCGACCGCAGGGCCTCGCGCCCCTGGGGCGCGGTGGACACGGCCTGCCGCATGAGCACCGATGCCATCACGTGCGGCAGGTGCGACACCAGGGCCATCAGGTGGTCGTGCACCTCGGCATCGACCGCCACGGGCATGGCCCCGGTGGCGACCACCATGCCGTGCACCCTCTCGAGCAGGTCGGGGCGGGTCTCGCCGGTGGGCGTGAGGAACCACGTGGCGCCCTCGAACAGGTCGGCTCTGGCGCCGGCGACCCCGGAACGCTCGCCCCCGGCCACCGGGTGGCCGCCGCAGAACCGCTCGCGCTCCGCCGGGCTGAGCGCGGCAAGCACCTCGCTCTTGGCCGACCCGACATCCGTCACCACGGTGCGGTCGTCTGCGTGGGCCAGCACGTCGCGCACCAGGCCGGGGATCTCCCCCACGGGAGCGCACACCACCACCACCTCGGCACCCGGCACGGCGGACGCGAGGTCGTCGCACGGCGTGGTGATCGCACCGCGCTCGAGGGCCGCGTCGAGCGCCCCCGGCGCCGGGTCGACCCCCCGCACCTCGGACGCCCCACCGCGCTCGCGCAGGGCGAGCCCCAGCGAGCCGCCCACTAGCCCGACGCCCACAAGGGCGACCGGGCCGCCCAGCCCGGTCGTGCCCATCAGACCCCGGCGGGCACGGGCTCGCTACCCGCCATCACGAGGCCCATGAGGTCGACCACGCGCTTGACATCGGCCACCCAGGCCGCGAAGACCTCGGAGCGGATCTGCTGCGGGCCGTCGCACAGGGCGTGCTCGGGCTCGGGGTGCACCTCGACGATCAGGCCATCGCACCCGGCGGCAACCGCGGCGCGGGCCATGGGAAGGATGAAGTCGCGGCGGCCCATCGCGTGCGACGGATCGACGACCACCGGCAGGGCCGAGAGGTTCTTGGCCACCGGAACGGCCGAGAGGTCGAGCGTGGAACGCGTGGCGGTCTCGAAGGTGCGGATGCCGCGCTCGCACAGCATGATGCGCTCGTTCCCCTCCTTCGCGATGTACTCCGCCGAGAGGAGCCATTCCTCGATGGTGTTGGCGAGGCCGCGCTTGAGGAGGATGGCCTTATCAGTACGGCCGATCTCCTTCATGAGGTCGAAGTTCTGCATGTTGCGGGCGCCCACCTGAATGACGTCGGCCACCTCGAGCACGTCATCGAGCTGACGGACGTCCATGAGCTCGGTGACAATGGGCAGGCCGGTCTCGGCGCGGGCCTCGGCGAGGATCTCGAGGGCCGGCTTGCCGAGCCCCTGGAACGTGTACGGCGAGGTGCGGGGCTTGTAGGCGCCACCGCGCAGCATGCAGGCGCCGGCGGCCTTGACGATGCGTGCCGTGTCGAGGGTCTGCTCGCGCGTCTCCACGGTGCACGGGCCGGCAATGAGGCCGAAGGAGCCACCGCCCACCTTCACGCCCTCGACCTCGACGGGCAGGTCGCCATGGCGGAACTCGCGCGACACGAGCTTGTACGGCTTGAGGATGGGCACGACCTTCTCGACGCCCTCCTCGCCGGCCAGCTCGAGGCCCGCCACCATCTCACGGTCGTCGCCGATGGCGCCGATGACCGTGACGAACTCACCGCGCGACACGTGGGCCTGGGCCCCGGCGGCGGTCACGCGGTCGACGATCGACTGGATCTGCCCGTCGGTCGCGCCCTGCTTCATCACGATCATCATGGTTGCGGTGCGTCCTCGTTCGTGTGGTCGTCGGTTCCGGGAGCTACGCGGCCGGT
>JBIIQA010000100.1:0-5468 GCA_044342355.1 Miltoncostaeaceae bacterium
GGCACCGGTGGTAGAAGCCATGGAAGTCGCGTGCGAGGTCCTGAAGGTAGGCCGCAACGCGATGGGGCGACCTGCGCTCCTCGGCCTCACGCACCGCCTCGGGCCATCCGGCAAGCGTGAGAAGCAGCGCGCGCTCCGACGGATCGAGTTCCGCGGGCGGCGTGGCATCGATCGGCGCCACCGGATCCTGCGCGAGGATCCCCGCGATGCGCGCATGCGCGTACTGCACGTAGAACACCGGGTTCTCGTTGCCCTCGGCCCGCGCCACATCGAGGTCGAGGTCGAATGCCGTTTCGTGGCTGCGCTGCACGAGGAAGAAGCGTGCGGCGTCGACCCCGATGTCGTCGATGAGATCGGAGAGCGTCACCAGGGTGCCCGCGCGCTTGCTCATCCTCTTCGCCTCGCCGCCCTCGACCAGCGACACCAGTTGGACGATGGGCACCTCGAGCATCGCGGGGTCATGACCGCCCGCGGCGATCACCGCACGCAGGCGCGCGATGTACCCGTGGTGGTCGGCCCCGAGGACGTCGAGCAGGCGGTCGTCGCCACGTCCGGCCTTGTCGAGGTGGTACGCCACATCGGCGGCGAGATAGGTGGTGCTGCCGTCTGAGCGGCGCAGCACGCGGTCCTTCTCGTCGCCATAGTCGGTGGTGCGGAACCAGAGGGCGCCCTCGTGCTCGTAGGCGTCGCCCGACGCGACGAGGGCCTCGACGCCACGCGTGACGAGGCCCCCCTCGTGCAGGGTGGTCTCGCTGTAGAACGCGTCGAAGGACACACGAAACCGCGTGAGCACCTCGGTCATCTGCGCGAGCATGAGCTCCTTGCCGCGCATGGCGAAGAATGTGAGTGCACCGGCATCGGGGGGGTCCACCCGCGCCGCGTAGTCATCACCCGCCTCCTCCCGCAGTCGCTCCGCGATACCCGTGACGTAGTCGCCCTGATAGCCCTCCTCGGGCACCACGGTCGAAAGCCCCAGGAGCTGGCCGTAGCGGGCTGCCACGGATGCCCCGAAGAGGTCCATCTGCCGGCCCCAGTCGTTCACGTAGAACTCGCGGGTGACGCCGTGGCCCGCGTACTCGAGGATGCGCGCCACGCCATCTCCGTACGCGGCCTGGCGTGCGTGGCCCACGTGCGGCGGCCCGGTGGGGTTGGCCGACACGAACTCGATGAGGATGCGTTCGCGCGGATCGGCCTGGCCACGGCCATATGCATCGCCGGCGGTCACGATCGACCGCGCGGCCTCGGCAAACCACCTCGGGCTCAGGGTGAGGTTGATGAAGCCGGGGCCCGCCACCTCGGCGCGTTCGACGTACTGGGCGAGGTCATCGGCGGTGGAGATGCGGTGCACGAGGTCGTCGGCGATCTCACGCGGCGCGCGACGGGCGGCCTTGGCCAGGGTCATGGCCACGTTGGTGGCGAGGTCGCCGAACTCAGGGTTGGCGGGTGGCCCGAGGACCGGTGCGACGTCGGCGCCACCGGCGAGATCGGATGCCTCGCGCGCGAGGGCGAGAGACAGGGGCGTGATGGGACTCTCCGCGGGCACGGCGGGCGATGCTAGCGGGACCCGCCCGCGCGCGGGTAGGGATGCCCGGCGAGATCGGCGAGCGAACGGTACACCTGCTCGCCCAGCACGACACGCGCGAGTTGATGCGGAAGGGTGAGGGGTCCGAGCGACATCACCTCGTCCGCCCCCGCGCGAAGCGCCGGACTGAGCCCGATGGCGCCGCCGATGAGGAAGGTGGTGGGCCGGGAGTCCTCGAGACGCCGCCCCATCCACGTGGCAAGTGCCTCGCTGCTCGCCGGCTGCCGGCCACCCGAGTCGAGCGCCACCACATAGGCGCCCTGCACGACCTTGCCGAGCATGCGCTCGCCCTCCCGGCGGAACACCTGATCCTCCCCCCGCTGCACGGCCTCGGCCGCCACCTCATCCACGCGCAGATCGGCCATCCGCGCGATGCGCTGCTCGAACTCGGCACCGGCCATGGCGAGGGGGGGACGAAGGCGACCGACGACCACGAACTGGATGAGGCGGCTCACGTCGTTACTGTAGGTCGCGGTGAGTGACCGAATCGCCATCATCAGCGACGTGCATGGCAACCGGCACGCCCTCGAGGCCGTGCGCCGCGGTATCCGGCAGGCGGGGATCACCCGCATGTGGTGCCTCGGTGACATGGTCGGCTACGGCGCCCATCCCGCCGAGTGCCTCCGCTCGTGCGTGCACGAGGCCGAGCGCTGCATCGCCGGCAACCATGACCTCGCCGCGGTGGGAACGGTGAAGGCCGATGCGTTCTCCCCCATGGCGCGTGCGGCCATCGAATGGACCCGGACGCGGCTCGACCGCAACTCGCTGGATCGCCTCGCCAGCCTCGAACCCGAGGACGCCGGTGAGCCGGTCGCGCTCTTCCACGCCAGCCCACGCGACCCCATATGGGAGTACGTCATCACAGGGGAGCAGGCACGGGCCGCCTTCGAGGCCCACCCGGCGCGCATCATGATGGTGGGACATACCCATCTGGCAGGTGCGTGGCGCCTCGGCGACGATGGACGTCTCGACGGCGGCCTCGTGCGGGGCGAGGAGACCCTGTCACTCGAGGGCGGGCGGTGGCTCATCAACCCCGGCTCCGTGGGCCAGCCCCGCGACCTCGACCCGCGGGCGTCATGGGCGATCCTCGACCTCGAGGCCCTCACCCTCAGGTTCAGGCGCACCCCCTACGACGTTCCCGGGGCGCAGAACGCCATTCAGGCGGCTGGCCTTCCCGCAGAACTGGGCGCCCGCCTCGCGGAGGGGCGATGACGGCGTACCTCGACCATGCATCGGCGTGGCCCCTGCCCGACGACGTGCGTGCGGAGATGGGCCGCTGGACCGACCACGTGGGCAGCCCCATGGCGCTCCACGAGGCGGCCCGCGCACCCGCAGAGGCGGTGGAGGAGGCACGGCGCGCGCTTGCGGCACTCGTGGGGTGGGACGCCAGGGACGTCATCTTCACCGCGGGAGCCACCGAGGCGCGCAACCTCGCGATCAAGGGCACGGTGGGCGCGGCGCATCTCGATGAGCCGGTCATCGCCGCCGATGCGGGCGCGCACGGCTCGACCCTTGCCGTGGCACGCACACTCACGCGTCACGGCGGTGATGTGCTGCTTGCCGACCTCGACGGGTTCGGCGGGGTGCGACCCGATGACGTTGCGGGCCTCGCCGAAGGTGCCGACGTGCTGGTGATCACCCACGGACAGGCCGAGGTCGGGAGCGTGCGCGATGCCGGGGCACTCGCACGTGCTGCCCGCGATGCCAATCCCGGCATCGTGATCGTGCTCGACGCCGAGGAGACCGCAGGCCTCGTCGACATCGGCGACGGCCTGGGAGCCGATCTCGTGGCGATCGGCGGGCGATCGCTCGGCGGACCCGCGTGGGCCGGGGCGCTCCTCGTGCGCCCCGGCGTGCGGCTGCATCCCTTGATCGAGGGGGGCTTCGAGGAGGCTGGCAAACGCGGCGGTCCCCACGACGTCCCGGCCATCGCCGGTCTCGGCCTCGCAGCCCGCGGGGCACCCGCACACCGCGGCGACCGCGTGGCACGCATGCGGGACGCTGCAGAGGCCCTGGCCACGGGAATGCTCGCCGTGAGCGGCACCCACCTCAACGGCCCCCCCATCCCCCTGCGGCTGCCCGGCCATGTGCAGGTGTCGGCTGAGGGCGTGGAGGGCGAGGCGGTCGCCCTCGCCATGGCCACACGGGGCGTCGCGGTGTCGCCCGGATCGGCCTGCACGTTCGGGGCCGGCAAGGCATCGCCGGTGCTCGGGGCGATGGGCCTTGACGATGAGCGGGCGCGCTCGGCGGTGCTCGTGACCGCGGGCCCGTGGACCACCGATGCCGAGGTGCGCGAGGCGGTCGCCGCCTATGCGGACGCAGTCAGTGCCCTGAGGGCAATGGGGCCCGCGTCGTGAGCAACGCCCCCACCCGATCGGTGGACGCCCTCGGCACCTGGTGCCCGGTGCCACTCTCGATGGCACGCGAGGCCGCCGCGCACATGCGCCCCGGCGAGGTGCTGGAACTGCTGGCCGACGACCCCATGGTGTTCCTCGATATCCCGGCGTGGTGCCATGACCACGGCCACGAGGTGCTCTCCATGGACCAACGACGCGACGTCATCACCACGCAGATACGCGTGGCGCGAGATCCCGGGCTCAGCCCGCCTCGCTGACCTCCTCGGCGATCATCACGCGGTTCCACGTGTTGATGCCGGCAATGGTGATCACAAGCTGGGTGAGCTCCTCGCCCGGGAACTGCACGGCGGCCGCATCCCAGGCCGCCGCGGCATCGGCACCCTCTGCGTCCGCGAGCGCACCCGTGACGGTGAGCAGGTCGGTGAGGGCGAGGGCGGCTGCCTCGCGCGCGTCGAACAGCGACGAATCGGCCCAGTCGGCGGTGGCGGCAATGCGGCCGTCATCGATCCCGGCCTTCTGCGCTGCCGCGGTGTGGTTGTCGATGCAGTAGCGGCAGTTATTGAGGCGCGAGGCGCGCAGCTTGACCAGTTCGGAGAGCACGTGGTCAGGGTGCCCGGCGCGCGTGAGCCCGGCGAGTGCCCGGTAGCCGTCCTTCGAGTGCCCCTTGAGGGTGATCCGCCCGCTGACGGACCCCATCACGCGAACCGGTAGGCGATGAGGGCGAGTCCGACGACCAGCCCGGCGATGCCGAGGCCAAGGCCCCACCACGCCATGCGCCGCCCGGACACGCCGGGGTCATTTCCCATGTCGCGAAGTGCGAGCGCGCCGAAGATGATGGCGAGGGTGGAGCACACGACCGGGAACACCAGGATTCCCACGATGCCCAGCACGAGCGAGGCCGTGGCGCGCCCCGAGCGGCGCATGGCGCCTGCCGCCCCACGCGGCGGCGGTGGGGGAAGTTCGGCGTCCCCGGGCTGGTCGATGGCGGTCTCGCCGTCATCGCTCACGTGCTCGGTCCACTGCGCGCCATCCCACCAGCGCAACTGGTGGCGGCTCGTGGGATCGGGGAGCCATTCCTGCGGGTGTGTGCTCATCGGTTGGGCATCCTAGTTCGCGGGGTCAACGAGCACATCGCCCGTCATGGCGGACGGTGCATCCCACCCCATCAACGCGCACGCCGTGGGCGCCACATCGCCGAGCCGCCCCTCGTTCAGGTGCAGTCCGGGACGGTCGATCCAGAGCGGTACGGGATTGATGGTGTGCGCCGTATTGGGGCTGCCATCCGGCTCGATCATCGACTCCGAATTGCCGTGGTCGGCCGTGACGATCAGCAACCCACCGGCACTGGCGACAGCCGGACGGATGGCCGCCATACACTGGTCAATGGCCTCGATACCCCGCACGGCAGCGGGGACCACGCCCGTGTGCCCCACCATGTCGGCGTTCGCGAAGTTGACGACGATGAAGTCGCGCCCGCCTTCGGCCAGGGCGCCCACCACCACATCGCGGACCCCGAACGCACTCATCTC
>JBIIQA010000101.1:0-5378 GCA_044342355.1 Miltoncostaeaceae bacterium
CCGCAGCGGGTGGAGCAGTACATCGGCCCCGCCCTCGACGCCGGCCTCGACATCCTGGTGATTCAGGGCACGGTCGTGTCAGCCGAGCACGTGTCGTCGTCGGTCGAGCCGCTCAACCTCAAGCAGTTCATCGCCGACCTGCCCGTGCCGGTCATCGTCGGTGGTTGCGCGTCGTACTCGACGGCCCTGCACCTCATGCGCACGGGAGCCGTGGGCGTGTTGGTGGGAGTGGGCCCGGGTGCTGCGTGCACCACCCGCCAGGTCATCGGGGTCGGCGTCCCCCAGGCGACGGCGATCGCCGACGCCGCGGGTGCCCGCATGCAGCACGTGCTCGAGACCGGTCAGTACGTCAATGTCATCGCCGACGGCGGAATGGCCTATGGAGGCGACCTCGCCAAGGCCATTGCCTGCGGTGCGGACGCCTGCATGGTGGGCTCGCCGCTCGCGAAGGCCGCAGAGGCGCCGGGGCACGGCAACCACTGGGGCATGGCCACGTTCCACCCCGAACTGCCGCGCGGCACCCGTGTGCGCACCAAGGCCATCGGCACCCTGCGCGAGATCCTCCTCGGCCCGGCGCACGAGAACGATGGATCGCTCAACCTCATCGGTGGCCTGCGCAACGCCCTCGCCACGTGCGGCTACGAGTCGATCCACAGTTTCCAGAAGTGTGAGGTCATGATCGCCCCGGCGCTCAAGACCGAGGGCAAGAAGCTGCAGCAGGCGCAGTCCGTCGGCATGGGCTGACGGTGGCCTTCCACCTCGCCCCCGAGCTCGAAGGTCAGGCGGCGGGGGGCATACTCGTCGTTGACTTCGGTGCGCAGTACAGCCAGCTCATCGCACGTCGCGTGCGCGAGTGCCGTGTCTTCTCGGCCATCGTCCCGCACGACATCGACCCGGCCGAGGTCGCCCGCATCAATCCGGGTGGGCTGATCCTGTCGGGTGGCCCGGCCTCGGTCTACGAGGACGGCGCCCCAGCGCTCGATCGCCGTCTTCTCGAGCTCGGCATCCCGGTGCTCGGCATCTGTTACGGCATGCAGTCAATGGCGCAGGCGCTCGGCGGCGTGGTCACCAACAGCGGCACGGGCGAGTTCGGCCGCACGGATGTCCGCGTGCTCTCGCGGGATGGTCTTTTCCGTGATCTCCCCGCCGAGACCTGCTGGATGAGTCACCGCGACGCGGTGACCACCGCTCCAGACGGCTTCGCCGTGACGGCTGAGACCCCCGGCGCGCCAATTGCCGCGATGGAGGATCGCGCGGCGAGGCGCTTCGGCGTGCAGTTCCACCCGGAGGTCGTCCACACGCCGTTCGGCACCGACCTTCTCAAGGCATTCCTCTTCGATGCTTGCGACCTCCCGCCCACGTGGACGCCCGCGAATGTCATCGACGACCAGGTGAAGCGCATCCAGGAGCAGGTCGGCGATCAGCGCGCGATCTGCGGGTTGTCCGGTGGCGTCGACAGCGCCGTCGCGGCGCTGCTGGTGCACCGGGCCATCGGCGACAGGCTCACGTGCGTTTTCGTCGATCACGGAATGTTGCGCATGAATGAGGGCGAGCAGGTGGAGGAGGCCTTCGGGCACCACTTCCATGTTCCGCTCGTGCACGTGCGCGCGCAGGACGCCTTCCTCTCGAAGCTTGCGGGCGTCACCGATCCCGAGCAGAAGCGCAAGATCATCGGCGCCGAGTTCATCAACACGTTCGACGCCGAGGCCGCGAGGCTCGGCAACGAGAAGTTCCTCGTGCAGGGCACGCTCTACAGCGATGTCATCGAGTCCGGCGGGGGCACCAACGCCGCCGTCATCAAGAGCCACCACAACGTGGGCGGGTTGCCGGACGACATGGAGATGTCGCTGGTCGAGCCCCTCCGCCAGTTGTTCAAGGATGAAGTGCGGCTGGTGGGCGAGGAGCTCGGCCTTCCCGAGCGCATGGTGTGGCGCCAGCCCTTCCCGGGTCCGGGCCTGGCCATCCGCATCATCGGTGAGGTCACCGCGGAGCGGCTGGAGATCCTGCGCCAGGCCGACTTCGTGCTGCAGGAGGAGATCCGTTTGGCGGGTCTCTACCGCGACCTGTGGCAGTCATTCGCGGTGCTTCCGGCCGTGCGCTCGGTCGGGGTGCAGGGCGACAGCCGCACCTACGCGTACCCCATCGTCATCCGCGCGGTCACGTCCGACGACGCCATGACCGCCGACTGGGCCCGGCTGCCCTACGACCTCATCGAGAAGATCTCGAGCCGCATCATCAACGAGGTACCGGGAGTGAACCGGGTGGTGCTGGACGTCACCAGCAAGCCTCCCGGGACCATCGAGTGGGAGTGATCACGCCCACTCGGTGGCCCCGGTCCTGAATCCCACCATCGAGTGGGAGTGATCACGCCCACTCGGTGGCCCCGGTCCTGAATCCCACCATCGAGTGGGAGTAATCACGCCCGCTCGGTGGCCCCGGTCCTGAATCCGGGCCGACCGGCGGGAATGGCCCCCTGGGTCCTAGGCCTCGGTGGCCTCGGCCCCGAGGGGGAGGACGCCCTCGCCGCCCGCCTCGAGGAACTGCTCGATCTGCACGAGCTGGTCGTCGGAGAGCATGCGCACGATGCGGTCGGCCGCAACCTTCGAGTGCTCGTCACCACGCAGGGACTCCCGTCGGAGGGCGTCCCGATCGGCGCGCGCCGTGTGGTGCCAGCAGAAGGGGCTGGTTACGTACGGCGTCTGCATGCAGCGCCTGCCGTGGGCGGCGACGGCCTTGCAGCGGACGATATTGGGACGCGACTGGCGCATTGGAGTCTCCAAACGGGCGCGGTTCCTCGTGAACCGCGCTTTATTGCCATGTCAAGTATTTAATCAGACAGTGTAAGGCAACGCCCCTCCGTAGGGTTCCGTCAGGCCATCCGGGGAGGGGGAGGGTCGAAAGCGTCGCGAGACCGGGACCTTCGTCCCACCGGGTCGCCGGTGCCCGCGTGCGGTTGCGGCGGGCGGCGGGCTTCCCTAGGGTTCGCGGTCGTTCACGGGCGGTGTTGCCACCGCCTGCTCTTGTATCGGAGGATTGTGCCCACCGCTCACCCCACCAAGTCGACGAAGAGCGCCAAGACCGGCGATGTCGATCGCCGCTGGTACATCGTCGACGCCGAGGGCAAGAACCTCGGCCGCCTCGCCGCCACCATCGCCGAGACCCTCCGCGGTAAGCGGTCGCCGTTCTTCACGCCCCACGCCGACTGCGGCGACTTCGTGGTCGTGGTCAACGCTGAGAAGATCGCCGTCACCGGTAAGAAGATGGACGAGAAGCTCTACTGGCGTCACTCCGGCTACCCGGGCGGTATTCGCAAGCGCACCCTGCGCGAGCAGCTTGACCGCCGTCCCGAGGAGGTCATTCGCATGGCCGTTCGCGGGATGCTGCCGAAGAACTCACTCGGCCGGCAGCAGTTGCTGAAGATGAAGGTCTACGCCGGTCCCGAACACCCGCACGAGGCGCAGTCGCCCGAGCCGCTCCGGCTCGAGAGGAAGGTCACCGTATGAGCACCGCCCAGGTCCGCATCCAGGCAACCGGCAAGCGCAAGACGTCCATTGCCCGCATCATCCTGGAGCCCGGCGACGGCACGATCACGTGCAACGGACGCCCGATCGACGCCTTCTTCGGTCGCAAGGTGCTCGTCACCGCCGCACGCTCGCCGCTTGTGGCGGCCGGCGTGGAGGGGCAGTTCAACGTGAAGGCACGCCTGAATGGCGGCGGCATCTCCGGTCAGGCTGACGCGCTTCGCCACGCCGTGGCCCGCGCGCTCGTGGAGATGGATGAGAACCTCCGGCCCGAGCTCAAGCGCGAGGGCTTCCTCACGCGCGACGCCCGTGAGAAGGAGCGCAAGAAGGCGGGCCTCAAGGGCGCCCGCAAGCGTCCCCAGTTCTCGAAGCGCTGAGCGGCCAGGCGCCCCCGGCCCGAAGCCTCTTCGGGACGGATGGCGTCCGCGGGGTCGCGAACGCCGACCTCACCCCAGAGTTGGCCATGCAGATCGGACGGGCCCTGGGCCTGTCGATCGGTGGCCGAGGGGCTGTTCTGGTGGGGCGCGACACACGCCGGAGCGGAGGAATGCTCGAGGCCGCGCTCGCCGCGGGGATCACATCGGCAGGGGTCGATGTGGTGCTTGGCGGCGTACTGCCCACTCCCGCTGTGGCGGTGCTGGTCGCCGCCGATGACGCGTTCGGCGCGGGCGTCGTCATCAGCGCTTCCCACAATCCATTCCCGGACAACGGCATCAAGGTGTTCGGACCCGACGGCTTCAAGCTTCCCGACGAGGCTGAGGCGGCACTTGAGGCCCTGGTGGGCGACCCCGACGGGCTCCGGCCGACGGGCGGCGACGTGGGGGATGTCCGCCACTGGGATGGGGCCGCCCGGCAGTACCGCGATGGCCTCGTCGCCCGTGCTGGCGTGCGGCTTGACGGCATGCGCGTGGTCATCGACTGCGCCAACGGTGCGACGGTCACGACGGCCCGTGAGGTGCTGACGGCGCTCGGCGCCGGCGTCACCTGCATCGGGGCCGACCCCGATGGCGTCAACATCAACGTGGATTGCGGGTCGACGCACCTCGGCGCCCTGCAGGCCGCTGTGCGCGCGCAGGGCGCTGATGCCGGGCTCGCCTTCGACGGTGATGGCGACCGGGTGCTCGCGGTCGATGGAACAGGCGCCGTGGTGGATGGCGACCAGATCCTCGCCGCCCTCGCCATCTGGCTGGAGGAGCGCGGGGATCTGCCGGGGCGCTCCGTCGTCACCACCACGATGACCAATCTCGGTTTCCGGCGCGCGATGGCGGAGCGGGGCATCGAGGTGCGCTGGACCGACGTGGGCGACCGCTACGTTCTCGCGGAGATGCGTGCCGCGGGGTTGGTGCTTGGCGGCGAGCAGAGCGGGCATCTCATTCATCTTCCCAGCGGCCCCACCGGCGATGGCCTGTCGGGCGGCATCCTTCTGCTCACCGCACTGGCCGAGCGCGGTATCTCATTGGCCGAGGCCGCCGCGGCCATGACCCGCATGCCCCAGCGCCTCGTGAGCATCCGCGTGGAGCGCAAGCAGGATCTCGCGGGCGCTGCGGATGTGTGGGATCTGGTGCGTGCGGAGGAGGCCGCCCTCGGTGACGACGGGCGCATCGTGCTTCGTGCCTCGGGCACCGAGCCCCTCGTCAGGGTGATGGTGGAGGCACCGACGTCCGGGGAATGCGAGAGGATCGCCGCCGACATCGCCGAGGCGGCCGGCCGCGCATGCGGCCTGGTCGAGGGGAGCCACTGACATGTGCGGGATCATCGGGTACGTCGGCTCACGCCCCTGCGAGGAACTGATCCTCGGCGGGCTCGAGCGCCTCGAGTACCGAGGGTATGACTCCGCGGGTATCGCCCTGCTTGAGG
>JBIIQA010000102.1:0-5371 GCA_044342355.1 Miltoncostaeaceae bacterium
CGGCAGCAAAGAACAGGCCCCACGAGATGAATGCCGTGGGAAGAATGAAGTGGAAGTTCTGCGGAACACCCACCGAGCCCGGAAGATCCGAACCCGAGAGGGTTACCCAGTGGAACGTGAAGTTCAGGGAGAACTCGGTCCACAGGTACGCAAGAACTCCAACGACAAGCGCGAGCGGAAAAATCGCCTTAGCGCGAGCGCCCATGTGAGCTCCTTCGATTAGGACAGGGAAGCCGCGGACCCGGATGAGATGAGGTGGGAACGCGGTGTGCACGTCAGGTTATGCCGTTGTGCAGACGACACTTTACGGGCGCCGGGCTATTCGTCACAAGTGCTACGAACCCTTCACGCTCTCCGCTCGATCGCCGATTTCATCGCTACGAGCGGGAGGTTTACCCAACGGCAATGATCAGCCGGGGTACGCGGATGCCCACTGCGCCCGCATGTCCGCACCCTCACGCGCAAGGGGCACGAGGATGTCGGCCAG
The DNA here is from genome assembly GCA_044342355.1 of Miltoncostaeaceae bacterium. GTDB lineage: Bacteria > Actinomycetota > Thermoleophilia > Miltoncostaeales > Miltoncostaeaceae > SYFI01. The sequence continues at coordinate 488 of JBIIQA010000102.1, forward strand.
CGGCTCCGGCGCGTGGCGTACCACCTGGTCGTCCTCCGCGATGTCGGCCGCCACCACACGCACCCCGCGTGCGGCGAGCGCCGTGATGTCGGCGATAACGGGCTCCTGCCCCTGGGCGCGGTAGTGCGCGAGGGCCCCCGGCTCGAGCGCCCCGTCGTGCACCACGACCACGTCCACCGCGCCCGGTACCAACTCGAGCACGCGATCGAGGTGCGTGACGGCGTCGAGCCCGTCGGTCTCCCCCGGCTGGGTCATGATGTTGCAGACGTAGACGCACAGCCCCCGAGCGGTCTGGACGGCCTCGGCGATATCGCCCACTGCCAGGTGCGGGAGCACGCTGGTGAACAGCGACCCGGGGCCCAGAAGAATGAGGTCGGCGTCCGCGATGGCCGCGCGCGCGTCCGGGTGTGCGGCGGGCTCGGGATCGAGCCACACACGCCGGCAGGCGCCCACCCCCGACGCGATGAGGGTCTCGCCGCAGGCCTCCGAGCCGTCCTCCCGCTCGGCCCACAGGCGCACGTGCTCGAGCGTTCCCGGGATCACCCGGCCGTTCACCTTGAGAACGCGGGAGGCCTCGCGCACGGCCTCGTCAAACGAACCCGTCACCTCGGTGAGGGCGGCGAGGATGAGGTTTCCGAAGGGGTGTCCCGATAGGTCGCCGTCTGCGAACCGGTGCTGGAACAAGCGCCCCATGAGCGATTCATCGTCGGCCAGCGCCACGAGGACATTGCGGATGTCACCGGGCGGCAGCATTCCGAGCTCGCGCCGCAGGCGGCCCGACGACCCCCCGTCGTCGGCCACGCTCACCACGGCCGAGATGTCGAGGTCGCGCCGCTTCAGCCCGCGCAGCAGCGACGAGAGGCCGGTGCCGCCGCCGAGGGCGGTGACGTGGGGTCGGTTCACGCCGACCGCACCTCGGCCGGGCGCCCCGCGTCACGGTGCGCCACCGAGGCATCCAGCGACTCGGCGTATCGCGCGGCGAGCGCCTCGGCAACGGTGACGCTGCGGTGCCGTCCGCCCGTGCACCCGATGGCCACCACGAGGTGGCGCTTGCCCTCCGCCTCATACAGCGGCAGCACGAAGTCGAGCAGCGAGGTGAGCCTCTCCATGAAGCCGCTGTATCCCGGGTCCTCCGCCACGTATGACGACACCACGGCGTCCTTCCCCGTGAGGGCGGTGAGTTCGGGCACGTAGTGCGGGTTGCGGAGGAAGCGGACGTCGAACATGAGGTCAGCCTCGCGCAGCACTCCGTGCTTGAAACCGAACGACGCGAATGTCACGCGCATGCGGGGACGGTCGCCCGGGGTCATCATCTCCTGCGCCACGGCCTCACGCAGCTGCCACGTGTTCATGCTGCTCGTGTCGATGACGACGTCGGCGCGTGCGCGGATCTCCTCGAGCAGGGCGCGCTCGCGCTCGATGCCGCGCAGCACCTCCCCGCCGTCCGCCAGAGGGTGCCGGCGACGGGTCTCGCGGAACCTCGTGAGCAGCACGTCGTCGGACGCCTCGAGGAACAGGATGCGCGTGGTCATGCCGGGTGTCGCCGCGACGCGGTCGAGTTCCCGCACCACCTCGTCGAACCAGACGCCACCGCGCACGTCGAACACGAGCGCCGCCCGCTCGACGCTGCTCCCCTCCAGATTGAAGAGGTCCACGAGCGATGGCAGCAGCCGCGGTGGGAGGTTGTCGATGCAGAAGAAGCTGGCATCCTCGAACGCACCGATGGCGCCCGACTTCCCCGCGCCCGACAGCCCCGTGATGATGGTCAGCTCCACCCGTTCCCCGATCCCGCGAGGGTCTCGACCTGGTCGGGACCCCCCGTCTTGTTGAGGTGCTCGAACAGATCACGGGCGACCTTCGGCGGAAGCCCCGGCACCGCCTCCATCTCATCGCGCGTCGCGGCCATGAAGCGCTCCGGCGACCCGAAGTGACGCAGTATGGCGCGCCGGCGTGCAGGCCCGATGCCGGGCAGCGAATCCATGGCGCTGGCAGTCATGCCCTTGCCACGGCGGTTCCGGTGGTGGCGCAGGGCGAAGCGGTGGGCCTCGTCGCGCACCTGCTGCAGCAGGCGCAGCCCCGGGGAGTCCTCCGGCAACAGCAGCGGAGCGCTGCGGCCGGGGACGAACACCTCCTCCATGCGCTTTGCCAGGCCGATCATTGGCACCTCGACGCCCGCCGCATGCATGGCCCGCTGTGCGGCGCCCAACTGCCCCTTGCCACCGTCAATGACCACGAGCGAAGGCGTGGCGCCGAGGCTCGGGTCACCATCACCCGCGGCAAGCCGCGCCATGCGGCGGCCGATGGCCTCCTCCATGCGCGCGAAGTCGTTCGCGTCGCCCTCGTGGCGCATCGTGAAGCTGCGGTACAGGGCGCGAGCAGGTGCGCCACCGCTCATCACGCTCATCGACGCCACGGCGTACGTGGGGCCGAGGTTCGAGATGTCAAAGCACTCGATGCGCATGGGCGGGGCGTCGAGGCCCAGGTGACGCTGCAGGTCGCCGAGGGCCGTGGTTCGGCGCTCACGGGTGCGGGCCACCCGCTCCCGGTCCTGGTCAAGCGCCAGGCGCGCGTTTCGCACCGCCATCTCCTGCAGCTTGCGCTTCTCCCCGCGCTCCGACGCCCGCACCTCGATGCCCGCCTGCCGCCGCTCCGCGAGAAGGGCCTCGATGCCGCGCGTCTGCATGCCCATCGGCACGATCACCAATGGCGGGATGGCCAGACCGAGCGCGTAGTACTCCATGACGAACTGCTCGAGGATGACGTCCTCGTGGCGGGATCCGGCAGCGTCGACGAAGAACGACTGGCGGTCCACCAGAACACCGTCGCGCACCTGCAGCACCTGGATGTTGGCGGCCTCGCCGTCATCGTCAACCGCCACGCCCAGCACATCGGCCGAGCCCATCGACTCGCTGCTCATCAGCTGGTGCTCCATGAGGTGCCGCACCGCGCCGAGTCGGTTGCGATAGAGCGCGGCGTCCTCGAAGCGCTGCTCGGCGGCGGCCGACCGCATCTGGGCCTCGAGTTCCTGTTCCAGGCCGCGGTACCGGCCCGAGAGGAACGCGATGATCTGGTCGATGAGGTGCCGGTAGTCCTCCAGGCTGATGTAGTCGACGCAGGGCGCCAGGCAGCGCTTGATGTGGTAATCGAGACAGGGGATACCCGAGGGGCGCCCGGGGTCGGTGCCCTCGCACGGACGGCTGGGAAAGATCTTGCCGATCAGCGACAGGGTCTCGCGCACCTTCGATGCGCTGGAGAACGGGCCGAAGTACACGCGGTCGCGCCGGTGCCGCTCACGGGTGAAGTACACACGCGGATAGGCCTCGTCGACGCTGATGCCGATGTATGGATAACTCTTGTCGTCGCGCAGCTTCACGTTGAAGGGCGGCCGGTGCGTGGTGATGAGGTTGCCCTCGAGGATGAGGGCCTCCGACTCGCTGTTCACCACGAGCGCCTCCATGCGCTCCACCCGGGACACCATCTCGGCGATGCGCGGATGCAGGCCGGCCTTCGGGCCCGGCCGCGACTCACCCATGCCATCCGGGCCGCGCACGGGGGCCTCGAAGTACGAGAACACCCGCTTGCGCAGCGACTTCGCCTTGCCGACGTACATCGCGCGATCCCCGGAGTCGCGGAAGATGTACACGCCCGGCGCGTCGGGAAGCGCGGCGAGCTGCTCGCGCAGCGGCTCAGTGCCCATGGCCGCCGAGTATAGGAGCGGAACAGCCCCGTACGGTCAGGCGAGCAGGTCGCCGGCCCTCACCAGCACCACGCCGCCCCCACCGCCCGCAAGCGCTCCGCCCTGCCCTGCCAGCGCCATGACCTTGGCCACGTACGCCTGCGTCTCGGCGTATGGCGGGATCCCCCCATACCGTCGCACCGCTCCCCCGCCGGCGTTGTAGGCGGCGAGCGCCAGGGGAACCGAGCGGAACTCGCGGATACCGCTGGCGATGAGGCGCGCTGACCCCGGGATGGCCTGCGCGGGGTCGAACGGATCGTCCACCCCCATGCCGCGCGCGGTCGCCGGCATGAACTGGGCGATGCCCTGGGCGCCGGCACTGCTCACCACCCGCAGGTTGAAGTCGGACTCCGCCTTGAGGACGGCTGCGAGCAGGGCGGGCGTGATGCCTGCGGCGCGGGCCGAGCGCAGGACGAGGGGGCGGTACCGGTCCGGCACCCAGGCCTGCAACCCCCCGGCCATGGACGCCGGCGCCGTGGCTCCCGGCTGGCCCCCGCCGCACCCCGGCAGGAAGCCCCAGTGCCAGGGCTCCCAACTCATGCGCTGCACGAACCCGAAGGATCCGGCATTGCGCGTGAGCCACGCGTGCACGCCGCCGCTCACCACCAGGTCGAGTTCCGTCGAGTAGCGGTGACGGCTGCGGCCCGGAGGGGCCACCCACTTGGGATCGGGATGGCGCGCGAACAGCACGGCCTGCTCCGCGTCGGAGCGGAAGGCGCTCACCACCACCAGGTCCATTCCTGCCGTCCGGATGGCCCGATCCATCTGATCGAACGCCGCGGCAACCGCCGGGCACATGGGCTTGCCATCTCGGTACACGAGCGGACCCGAGTAGCCACCGCCCGATGCCCACCCCACCGGCCCGCCATCGGTGAGACCCGCGGTCGCCGCGATGCCCGCGCGAGCCGTTGCCGTGACATCGATGCCGAGCGGGCCGGGCCGGCGCACGCGCACCTGAACCGCAGTGGGGATGCGCCCGTCGCCGATCAGGCGCATGCTGTGAAGGTCGGCGCCGGATGCCTGCGCCGAACGCGCCGCCGCCGATCGCACCGCCCGCTCAAGGGCGCGCCGCACATCCCAGGGGTCGAGCATCGCCGCCGGGATCGAGTCGAGCAGCGCCCGGCCCGCGGAGAGCGCCGCCAGGTCGG
>JBIIQA010000103.1:0-5366 GCA_044342355.1 Miltoncostaeaceae bacterium
CACGCAGGGCGGCCTCCTCGCGTACCGCCGCGCGGGTGGCACCTCCGGGGCGCAGCTCGTTCCTGATCTCGCCGCGCGCCTGCCGGGCGTCTCGCGCGACGGGCTCACGCTCACGTTCACCCTGCGCGGCGACGTGCGCTTCACGGGCTCACCCGGCCGGATTGCCACGGCGTCGGATGCCAAGGCCAGCATCGAGAGGATGCTGCGGCTGGCTCCGCGGACTGCTGCCATGTTCGCGGCCATCGCGGGAGCACCCGCCGTGAGTGCGGGACGGTCGCAGACCGCGGCGGGGATCACCGCGGATGACGCAGGGCGCCGGCTGATCATCCGGCTCACCCGTCGCGACCCCGCCCTGCCCCTCGCCCTGGCACTCCCCGCGGCGTCCGTCCTCCCCGCGGGTACCGATGCCGTCGACCAGACGTCAGACCCGGCACCGGGAATCGGTGCCTATGCCATCACGGGATTCCGTCCCGGGGAGCGGATCGTCCTTGAGAGGAACCGCGGCTTCGTGCCGCGCGGGGGTCTGCCCGCCGGCGTGAGCGACCGCATCGTCATCTCCCTGGGCCAGTCGCCACGCGGAGCCGCAGCACGGGTGGCAGCCGGGCAGGCCGACTACTCGACCCTTGCCGTCGCCACCGGGGCCACGGCACCGGGGGGATACGCACGCGGCACGACCCCATACCGGGTGACCACGTCAGGCACCGCATACGTGGCCATCAATGCCGGGGCACGGCCATTTACGAGCGCCGGGGTGCGACAGGCCGTGGGCCTTGCCATCGATCGCGGCGCGGCGGCCCGGGCGGTTTCCGGCGGTGCCATGGCCACCGGCCGCATGATCCCCCCGGGCACCCCGGGCCACTCCAGCTCCGTGCCGCGGCGCGATACCGCACGGGCCCGGTCCCTCGTGGCCTCGGCCGGGGCCACGGGCGACAGGGTGGTCATATGGACGAGCGCGAACGCCGATGATCAGGCCATCGCGCGCGCCGCACGTGACGGGATGCGCGCGGCGGGCCTTTCACCCGTGCTCCGCATCCTTCCCCGCGACGGTGATATCGGATCCGCCGTGCCACGGGCCGTGATCGCCTCGGCCTCGTGGACGCAATCACTTCCCGATGGATCCGATGCGTACGCCGGCCTGATCGGACGGAAGTCTCCCGGTGCTCCCGCCAACCCGCCCATCCCGGCGATCTCGGGCAGCGGGTTCCTGCGGGCGCAGGCAGGTGCGGCGTCGCTGGCCCCGCTCGGACCCACACGGAGCACCGCGTGGTCGCGCGTGGACGCGGGCGCAGTGGCCGATGGCCGGGTGGTGCCGGTGGCCACCCCGCGCCCGACCCAGGTGACGGCACGGGGAGTGCGGGGAGTGGCCGTCCACCCCGTGCTCGGGGTTCTCCTGGCGCCCCTCTCCCCGGCCCCGCGCGGCTAGTCGGCCGTTACCGGCGCCTTCGCCCGCGAGCGACCTCCGCGAGGACGCGAGCGCGCCGCCGGAGCACCCGCGCCACCGATCCGGGCGCTGCCCGGGGCCATCGAGCCATCACGCTCAAGCGTGATGGTCACCCCGATGTCCTCCTCGATGTCGGCGAGGACGGCGTTGTCGTCGGCGGCGAGATAGCCGGCCACCTCCGGGTGCACTGCCACGGTGACCGGTGACTCGCTGGTGCCCTTCAGCAGCAGGCGGATCTGCCTCTCCGCATCGATCGCGTGCGTCTCGGGACTCACGACGAAACCCTGTCCTCCACAGGTGGGACATGCCTCGGTCATGATCTCGCGGGCGCCGTCGCTGATGTTCTGGCGCGTCATCTGCACGAGGCCAAGCGGTGAGATCTCCACCACGAAGGTACGGGTGCGGTCCTTCGCCAGGGCATCGTTGAGCGCCTTCGTGACCGCACGCCGGTTCTTGACGGCGTCCATGTCGATGAAGTCGATGACGATGATGCCGCCGATGTCGCGCAGGCGAAGCTGACGCACGACCTCCTCGGCCGCCTCGAGGTTGGTTCGCGTGATGGTCGCCTCGAGCTGCGTGTTGCCGCGACCCACGTTCTTGCCCGAGTTGACGTCGATGACCGTCATGGCCTCGGTGTCATCGATCACGAGCGAACCACCGGATGGGAGCGGCGCCCGACGGCTGAGCGTGGAGCGGATGGCGCTCTCGACGCCATGGGCCTCCATGAGCGGGGAATCGCCATCCCAGAGGCGCACACGGTCGGCGAGCTCGGGCGAGGTGCGTCGCAGGAAGCCGGTGATGCGCTCGTGCTGACGCGCATCGTCCACCAGCACCTCATCAACCGTCTCGTTCAGGATGTCCCGGATGACCTTGAGCGAGGAATCGGCCTCGCTGTAGAGCAGCGCGGGGGTGCCCACCTTGTCGGAGCGCTCGCGAATGGCCCTCCACAGCAGCGTGAGCGACGCGAGGTCGCGCGCGAGCTCGGTCGCCGATGCCCCGGCGGCGGCGGTACGCACGATGATGCCGCCGCCGTCGGTGGGAAGCCGCTTGCAGATGTCGCGGAGGCGGTGGCGCTCGTCGTCGTCGAGGCGCTTGCTGATTCCCAGCCCGTCGCCGAACGGGACGTACACAAGGAAGCGGCCTGCCAGGGACAGCTGCATCGTGAGGCGGGCGCCCTTGGTCCCCATGGGGTCCTTGACTGCCTGCACGATGATGTCATCGCCCTTCTTCAGCAGCTCGGCGATAAGCCGCTTGCGCTTGGACACACCGGGGGCGACGACATCGTCGACATGCAGGAAGCCGTTCTTGCCGATGCCGACCTCGATGAACGAGGCCTCCATACCGGCCAGCACGCTCTCGACACGCCCCTTCCACACATGGCCCACGACGGAGCCCTTGCCACGGCGCTCGATCTGCACCTCTGCGACGTGGCCATCTTCGATGATGGCCACGCGCGTCTCGGCGCGATCCACGGACACCAGGATCTGCTTGATCAGTTCTTCTCCTTGCGACCCATGCGGGCGCGGGAAAGCAGCGAACGGAGGGTGGACTTCACATCGGGCGAGTTCTCCTCGCCCAGGTGATGTGAAATCCGCTCGGTCGCGGCGGCGAGTGCCACGGTTGAGGCCCAGGCGACGGCACCGCGCACCATCCACCGCGGAGCGGGGATGACATGCGATGCGCCACGGGCGACGGTGGCGATGACAAGGCCGCTGCCGACGGCAGCGGCGATCTCGGGGACCCGGCGGGCACTGAGTCCGTGCCCCTCCGACGATCCCGTCCGGACGACCATGGCCAACTGCGCGGCCGAGGTGCCGGGAAACCAGTTGAGGGCGCCGGCAACGGCCGACTCCCGTGCGGCGGTGCTCACGATGCTGCGCCGGACCGCGGGGCGGAGAGCCGGATAACGGCGCGCCGAGGGAACCATGTCGGGCCCGAGGGCCCGGATGATGCCATCGGTGATTGATCGGATCGCATCATCCGATTCGATATCCGATGCGAATACAAGGTCGCCGATGGAGACGTCGGGCTCGGCGAGCACCTCGGCCTCACGGCGACCGCGCTGATGATCGGGGGCGATCACGATGATGAGCGTGCGACGGGCCTGGCGGGCGCGTGCGGCCGCCTCGAGGGCCGCCGTGCGGGCATCGTCCGACATCGCGAGCGGGATGATGACGAGGTCGGCATTCGGGCGATCACCCTCCGGGATGCCGAGGATCTCCGACAGGCGCCGCGTCGCACCCGGGGACCCGGGGAGGAGCGCGATGGATCCGCCCTCAAGGGCTGTCTCGTGATGCTTGCGCGTGTCCTTCGCGATGGTGTTCACGCGCTTCGCAAGGGTGGTGATGGCGCCCATCGCTACGCGGCCCGGGGCCCAAGTTCACGACTGCGCCGGGAGATGCGGAGGAGGACGCCGACGGCGACCAGGTTGGTCAGTGTGTGGCTCCCGCCGTACGACATGAGTGGCAACGGGATTCCGGTGATCGGCATGATCCCCACGTTCATCCCGATGTTAACGAACACCTGGAACGTCAGCATCGCGGTGATGCCGGCGGCGACGAGCCGCTCGAGTTCCGTGTGGGCGGATCGCATGATGACGAGCGCCCGCCAGATGATGATGAAGAAGACGGCGATCAGCAGGCCCGCGCCGAGGAAACCGAACATCTCGGCCACCACCGCGAAGATGAAGTCGGTGTGGTGCTCGGGGAGGAAGTCGTTGATGGTCTGCGTCGCACCGGACGGCCCCTTGCCGAATGCGCCCCCGGACCCGATGGCCACCTTGCTCTGCTCGAGCTGGTAGCCGGTCGCCGATCGGTCGGATCCGGAATCCACGAATGCCGTGAGGCGGTCCACCTGATAGGGCTGCAGGACGTTCACCCCCATGCCCGGCAACACATAGAGGATGATGGCCGCGGCGCCCACCACCACCGCTCCCACGACCATGAAGTGCGTGATGGGCTGACCCGCCACCCACAGGATGGCCAGGGCGATGGCCGCATAGACGAGCGCCGTTCCCAGATCCGGCTGCAGGAAGACGATTCCCGCGGGAATTGCCACCAGGCCCGCCACGAGCAGGGAGAGCCGCGCGGAGTCCATCGACCTGATCCGGTCCACGACGACGACGGCGATGACGAAGGTGATGGCCACCTTGCCGAGTTCGGATGGCTGCACGCGCAGCGGGCCCAGTTCGATCCAGCGGGTCGAGCCGCGCGCGGATGCGCCCAGCACGAGCACGATGCCCACCGCCGCGATGAGGATGGCGTAGATGGTCCAGACGTAGCGTGACAGCCACTCGAGATCGAGGCGGAGAGTGAAAAACAGCGCCACGAGACCGATGAGCGCGTATGCAACCTGACGGGTGAAGAAGAACCCGGGGTCCGACGCGATGTCGCCGTCAGTGGCCACCTTCACCACGTATACGCCGAAGCCCGTCACGGCGAGGGCCGACCCGGCGAGCCACCAGTCGATGCCTGCGAACACCGATGTGGCGCGGTCGCGGGACGACCCCGCGGGCATGTCCCCCGGCAGGGTCGACATCAGTTGGCCTTGGCTCCATTGCCGCAACGGCCCTCGCCGAACCCGAGGTATGCAGAAATCGTGACGCACGCCGCGGGTGCAGCGGCATTCGCGCCCGTGCCACCGCGCTCGACGATCACCGCAACCAGGATCTTCGGGTCGTCAGCGGGTGCGTACCCCACGTACCAGGCGTGGTCGATCCCGCTCGAGTTCTCGGCCGTGCCGGTCTTGCCCGCGGCGCGGAACTGGGCGGGCAGGGCACCGAACACGGGAGTGGCGGTTCCACCGTTGCCGTTCGCCGCCCGCTCCAGACCCGACCGGATGATCCCCAGATTGTCCTCGGACAACCCCAGCGGGCGCTCGGCCCGGGCACTGATCAGGTCGCGCAGCACGCGTCCGTCGGCGTCGG
>JBIIQA010000018.1:0-18709 GCA_044342355.1 Miltoncostaeaceae bacterium
AACCGCGTTCTCCCCAACCCCCTTGACCGCGGTGAGCCCGAAGCGGATCTCCTTCTCCCCCGTCACCGCGAATCCGGATTCCGACTGGTTCACATCGGGTGGAAGCACATCGATGCCCATGTCGGACGATGCGGCGACATAGACCGGCACGCGGTCCTTGGTGTCCATGACCGACGTAAGAACCGCGGCCATGTACTCGGCGAGATGATTGGCCTTGAGGTAGGCCGTGCGGTACGAGAGCAGCGCGTAGCAGGCGGCATGCGACTTGTTGAATGAGTAGTCGCCCGCGGCCTCGCACAGGCCCCAGAGGTCCTGTGCCACCTGGGGGTCGGTGCCCGACGCGATGCAGCCCTGGATGAACTCGTCGCTCAGCGACGCCATGAGCTGCTTGTCCTTCTTGCCCACGGCCTTGCGCAGGTCGTCCGCGCGGGCGGGCGAGAAGCCGGCCAGCGCACGGGAGATCTGCATGAGCTGTTCCTGATAGACCGCTACCGAGTATGTGGGGCCGGTGATGGGCGCGAGACGGGGGTCGGCGAACCGCACGCGACTGGGGTCGCGCTTGTTCTTCGCGTAGGTGGGAATGAAGGCCATGGGGCCCGGGCGGTACAGGGCCACCAGCGCCACGAGGTCGGCGAACTCCGTGGGGCGCACCTCGCGAAGGGCGTCGCGCATGCCCGATGACTCGAACTGGAACACACCGATCGCATCGCCCTTGGCCAGCATGCGGTACGTGGGGGCATCGTCCATCGGAATGGCCTCGATGTCGAGGTCATCTCCGGTCGTGCTGCGGATGAGGCGCAGGGCGTCCTGAATGATGTCGAGGTTGCGAAGGCCCAGGAAGTCCATCTTCAGCAGGCCGAGCGCCTCGACGTCGTGGTCGGGCACCTGCGTGACCACCGACCCCTGGTCATCCACGCGCACCGGCAGGTAGTCGGTGACGGCGGAGGGGGCGATGACCACGCCGGCGGCGTGCACGCCCTCGTTGCGCACCAGGCCCTCCAGCGGGCGGGCCACCTCGATGATGCGTCGCGCGCCCTCGTCGGTCTCCATGGCCGCCGCGAGCTCGCTCCCGGGTGCGATGGCCTCCTCGAGCTTGATGCCGAGGCGCTCGGGCACCAGCTTGGCGATGCGGTCGACCTGACCGTACGAGAAGCCCAGCACCCGCCCGGAGTCGCGCACCACCGCGCGGGCCAGCAGCTTGCCGAACGTGCCGATGCGCGCCACGGCGTCGGCCCCATACTTGTTCGTGACGTAGGCCACCACGCGGTCGCGGCCGCCCACCGAGAAGTCGGTGTCGATGTCGGGCATCGACTTGCGGCCCGGGTTGAGGAACCGCTCGAACAGCAGTCCGTGCTCGAGGGGGTCGAGGTCGGTGATGCGCAGGGAGAAGGCCACCAGCGACCCAGCGGCCGATCCGCGCCCCGGGCCCACGGCCACGCCGTTGTCGCGCGACCACTTGATGTAGTCCCACACGATGAGGAAGTACGAGGCGAACCCCATCTCCTTGATGGTGTCGAGCTCAAAGCGCAGGCGCTCCTCGGCCTCGGCGGGCCAGCCACCCTCGCCGTACCGGCGATCGAGACCCTCGCGGCACAGGCGCTCGAGGTACACGTCGTCACCCTCGCCCGTGGGCACCGGGAACACCGGCAGCTTGATGTCACCCAGCGGCAGGTCGAGGCCTGCGCAGCGCTCCGCCACCTCGATTGTTGTGGGGATCGCATCGGGGAAGTCGGGGAGTGCCGCGAGCATCTCGTCGGCGGACTTGATGTAGAACTCCTGCGTGTCGAACTTGAAGCGGTTGGGGTTCGACAGCACGTCGCGCGTCTGGATGGCCAGCAGGGCCTCATGGCTCTCGGCATCCTGATGGCAGACGTAGTGCACGTCGCCGGTGGCCACCAGCGTGCGGCCGGTGTCCTTGGCCAGGGTGCCCAGGTGCTGGTTGATGCGCTTCTGCGACTCGATGCCGGAGTCCTGGAGTTCGAGGTAGACATCCTCCGGCCCGAAGATCTGGCAGAGGGTGTCGAGTTCCTCACGTGCACCCGTGAGGTCCTCATCCGCAAGCCGCGAGCAGATGGTTCCCGACAGGCACCCCGACAGCACGATGATGCCGTCGGCATGACGGCTCATCAGTTCGTGGTCGATGCGCGGCCTGCGGTGGTACCCCTCGAGGTAGCCGGCGGAGCACAGGCGGATGAGGTTGGAGTACCCCTCCATGTTCTCGGCGAGCAGCGTGAGGTGGTTGCGGCGCTCCCGGCCGGGGCGCTCCCGGTGATCAGGCACGACATACGCCTCAAGGCCCACGATGGGCGTGATGCCGCGCTTGGTGGCCTCGCGGTACAGCTCGACGGCCCCGCTCATCACCCCGTGGTCGGTGAGGGCCACCGCACCCTGCCCCAGTTCCTCGACCCGGTCGAGCAGGCGCGGGATCTTGCACGCCCCGTCCAGGATCGAATAATCCGAGTGGACGTGCAGATGTGCGAAGGGCGTGGTGGTGCTCACCCCACGAAACCTACCGCGAGCCCCTGACGGCCTGTCAGGGGCTCGGCCGGCGGGGTGCTACCCGCGGCGCCGCGCCTCGGAGATCTGGTGGGCCATGCGGCTCTGCAGGCTGAACAACTCGATGAATCCGGGACTTGCGTTCTGCGAGAAGGTCGGGTCGGCGTCGAAGGTCGCCAGCGTGCGGTCATACAGCGCAAGCGGTGAATCGCGGGTGACCACGGTGGCCGAACCCTTGTAGAGGCGCACGGTGATGGTGCCCTCCACCTTGCGGTTCACCCGGTCCATGAACGCGTTGATGTCGTCGAGCAGCGGCTCGTACCACAGCCCCTCGTACGCCAACTGCGCCCACAGCAGGTCGAGGTTCGCCTTGAGGGCGTTCTCGCGGCCGGTGCAGACGAGCTTCTCGAGCTCCTTATGCGCCTCGAGGATCACCGTCGCGGCCGGTACCTCGTAGACGTCGCGCACCTTGAGGCCGACGACGCGGTCCTCGATGTGATCCATGATGCCCACACCATTGCGGCAGGCGATCTCGGCGACGGCCGGGATGAGGTCGACAAGCGCCATGTCCTCGCCGTTCAGGCTCGTGGGGAGTCCGTCGTGGAAGCCCAGCACGACGTCCTCGGGACGGTCCGGTGCCCTCGTGGGCGGCGTGATGAGCTGGAAGACGTCATCCGGCACGGCCTGGGTGAGGTCCTCGATGACGCCGCCCTCGCTCGAGCGCCCCCACAGGTTGTCGTCGATCGAATACGGGCGCTCCACGCTCGACGACACGGGGATTCCGTGCTCGTTCGCGTAGGCGATCTCCTCGTCGCGGCCCATCTGCCATTCGCGCACCGGCGCGATGACCCTGAGCTCCGGGGCCAGGGTCGCGATGGTGGCCTCGATGCGCACCTGGTCGTTGCCCTTGCCGGTGCATCCGTGCGCAATGGTGTCGCAGCCGTGACGGCGCGCCTCGTCCACCGCCAGCTTGGCGATGAGGGGCCGGCCGAGCGATGTGAACAGCGGGTAGCCGCCCTGGTACCGGCCATTCGCCTTGATGGCCGGGGCCACGTAGTCGCGCGCGAACTCCTCGCGCGCATCGATGACCAGGCTCTCGACCGCACCCAGATTGGTGGCCTTCTCGAGGATCTCCGTGAAGTCATCCTCGGGCTGCCCCAGATTGATGCAGAGCGCCACGACCTCCGCGTCGTACTCGTCCTGAATCCACTTGAGCATGACGGAGGTGTCGAGCCCACCGGAGTACAGGAGCACCACGCGGTGCACCTCGTGGGGCTCGGCGAGGTACTGGGCGGTCTTCGTGGCGGGCTGCATCTGTGACAACGCGGCGGTTCCTTTGTGCCGTGACGGGCGCGAACGGTCCGGAAGTCTAGACGTGCCTGCATTCCGGGGACTGTCCCCGGGGCTGCCCGGGGGCAGTGCCGCGGGGCGGTGCCCCTACAGGTACGGCAGGGGGTCGCGGGCGGCGCCGTTCACCCGCACCTCGAAGTGCAGGTGGGGGCCCGTGGAATGGCCGGTGCTGCCGACATACCCGAGCAGGCCGCCCTGCGTCACCGAATCGCCGACCGACACCGCGATACGGCTCTGGTGCGCGTACGCGGTGGACAGCCCGCCGCCGTGATCGACCACCACCAGGTTCCCGTAGCCACCCGACGGGCCCGCGAGAATGACCTTGCCCGACTTGGCGGCGGTGATGGGCCGTCCGGTGGGGGCCGCCACGTCGAGACCCTGGTGCATCCGACCCCATCGCGGTCCAAAGCCCGAGGTGATCTGACCCGACGTGGGCCACGTGAAGCCGGCCTCCGATGGCGTGGTGTCGGCGGGCTCCGCGTAGGGGACCCCCTGAATCTCCGCGATGCGCCGCGCAAGGGCGAATGACTGCTCGCGCAGGCCCTTGGTGTCGTCCTCGATGTGGTTCCGGTCCACCCTGATGTTGGCGAGCATCCGCGCGCGCACCCGCTTGGTACGGCGCAGCACCCGCTGCTCCACGTCGAGGTCGGCCGCGGCCCTCGTGGCCTCGGCGGCGCGGGCGGCGGCGCTGTCCTCGGCCTCTGCCGCGCGCTCCTGCAGCACGGCGATACGCGCGGCCGAATTCCGCGTGAGGTTCCGGTACCGGGCCACCGAGGCGATCATGCCGCGGTCGCGGTCGGTGGCCCTCTCCACACCGCTCGCCGCACCCGCGAGTTCGGCAAGGCTCCCCTCCCGCAGCAGTCCGAGCAGCGGGTCCTCGTCCTGCGTGCGGTAGATCTCGCGCAGGCGCTCCACCATCGCCTCGCGCTGGAGGCGAAGGCGACCCGTCGCGACCTCGAGCTGAGTGCGCTGAAACGACAGGTCGCGGTTCACCTGGGCCAGCGTGCCCTTCGCCATGCGATGGCGCTCCACTGCGGAGGCCCGTCGGGTCACGAGGGGTTCAAGGCGCGCATTCACCGTGCGGAGGCGGCGGTTGATCGTGGCGATATCCGACGTGAGAACGGCCTGCCGATCGATGGCCGCGCGCAGACGGGCCTCGGCCCGGTACAGGCGATCATCCACCCGCTCCTTGCGCTCGGTGATGCCGACGCCCTGCGCGAGGCCCGGCACCATCACGCATGCCGAGATGGTGAGCCCGGCCGCGATGAGCCGTGTGCGATTCCGCGTCACGGGGAATGGGATACGACGGCGGACGGCGGCCTCCTACCCTGCGCCACCCCCCTTGCAATACCGCGTTACCTCTTCGGGTCGACGGCCCGGAGCTCGGTGAACGGGTTGATCGAGCCACCACCGCTCGGGCGGATCTCGAAATGCAGGTGCGGAATCGTTCCACGGGCGTCGCCGGTCATGCCCATGGTGCCCACCGTCTGGCCCGCCGTCACCCTCGACCCGGCCCTGAGTTCGGGCGAGATGGAGTCCATGTGGGCGTAGTAGTACTGGTTCCCCCGCGCATCGGTGATCCAGATCCAGATGCCACCGAGCCCGGTCTCCGACCGGGTGAGACGGGAGATGGTGCCGTCGACGCACGAGACCAGCTGCATGCCGATGGTGCCGATGATGTCGTTGCCCTGATGTGACCCCTGGCTGCGCGGGGCGCCGAAGTCGTCGGAATACGAGTACTTGCCCACCACGGGGAACACCCGCAGGTACTGGGCGGTCGTGGCGCCCGGCGCGGTGAAGGTGGCCGGTGCACTGGCCACCGCGCGCACCTTGAGGCCGAGCCTCTTGAGCAGGCCCGCATCCGCGATGCCGGTCGCCTTCAGGCCCAGCTTGCGCTGCAGGACCCGCACGCCCGCCCGGGTCCTGGCCCCGTAGGAACCGTCCACCGGCACGCGGATACCCCGCGTGCGGAGCTTGCGCTGTAGCGCCCTGACGTCGCTCCCGCGGGCACCGGGAGCGATACCCCGGTTCACGGGTGTCGCGGCGGCAGGCGGCGCGACCTGCGGTGCGGCTGCCACCGGCTGCGGGGCGACCCCCGACCCCTCGGGGGCTGCACCGGCGGTGTTCCCGGGAATCTGCTCGGGCATGGAGGACGCCACCATCGCCTGTGGCACGAGGCCGAACGAGAGGAGGGCGATGACTCCCGCCAGGACGTGGCGAGGACGGATTCGGTGGCGCTGGGCGCTGCTCGTGCGGTCGATGATCCTGAATCCCTTTCCGCCCCGGCGTTCGCATGCGCGAACGCCGTTCACTGGCTGTAGGTCACGTCCGGATGGCGGCAGATGCCGCGCGACGTGCCCCTCGGAGGTCATTGGCCGCGGCCGACCCTAGCGGCACGGCCCGACGAATCAACCCCACCCGGGTGCGCCGTCGTGCGCATTTGGCCGTTTCGGAGGGACATCCGCACCCCGTGTTGCATGACATATGGAATGACGCGCGACCGGCCCGATGGGGAATCGCGGGGCACGACGCCGCGCCCCACACATGCCTGCGTGCAGGGCATTCACTGGTCGGAAGCGGAATCCTCACGGCGCCGACCGCGGCGGCGCGACACCACGCGAAGCGCGAACACGAAGGCCAGGAAGAGAATCGCAGCGCCGAGAATGAGCCCGTTGACGAAACGGTCATCCTCCGCGCCAGCAGAGGAGATCTCCATGCGCAGGCACTCCCCGTACGGCATTGACCACGACGCCGCATATCCATCCCGGGAGATGCGCGCGTCGGGCGAATAGAGGGAGATGCGGGCGGGCATACCCCACCGGTACGCGAAGTCGAACCCTCGCTGCAACGCGAGATCGGCACGCGTGAAGTCCGTGCGGCTGCTCGCGGCATTGCACGGGGGGTCGAGTACATCGCCCACCCCGCCCCGCGAGCCGATGGAGAACGTCGCGAGGACGTTCTGCCCGCGCTCGGTGAAGGCCTCGGTGAACTCGCCGACCAGAAGGGCCTGCAGGGGAACCCGGACCGGGAGCCCGGTGATGCCGAACTCCGCCTCGCCGCCCGGCGCATTGCCGCTCGTGACGGTCGTCGAGGTGGTGGCGGGCCCGTCGCCGGGGTTCGGGGCCGCCCAGAATCGGCCGGTCGCCGTGAGGACCGGCTGGAGCGGTCGCTGCACGCCCAGGGCGCTCTCGAGGTCATCGAGCCCCGACGTGCCCGCGCGCAGGCGCCGCACCGTGCGCAGCACGACCGTCCCGTTGGCCTCCGTGCGCTGCGCGAAGGGCAACGCCGGATTGCCCGGGGCGCTCCACCTCTCCTGCTGGACGTCGAGGAAGCGCTCGAAGGTGCGGTCGGATAACTGCCGAGGGAGGTTGATGGCCTTCTGGGCGGCGGGGTCGAGCCGCAGTTCGAGGGCGAGGTTGCCGCCGCCATCCGGCGCGATGTCGACGAACTGCGACAGGCGGGCGCTGCAGCCGGACAGCAACGGCAGGGCCAGGGCCGCCGCGACGATCCCCCCGATCATGCGGCGCCGGTTCACGATGGATCCCCGCCATCATCTGCCATGGCGTCGCGTCGTCGCATCAACTCGACGGCTCTGGCCCGCTCATCGCGATCAAGGGCCGCGAAGTCATCATCGGAGAGATTGCCCGCGCGGTGGTCCATGTCGATCTCGCGGATGGCATCGAACGACTGGCGGAGCTCCTCCTCCACGGCGCGGCGATCATCCATCTCGCCCGCCGGCACGGGGTCACCTGACCGCGAGAGGAGCGGCCACGCCACCAGCGCGACCACGAAAATGCTGAGCAGCGCGACGAGGAGGTAGGCCATCGCGAGGCGAGGCTACTCGTGGAGCCGGTCGTCAGCCCCTGCGGGGACCGGCATGGAGGCCTCACGGGGACGGCGTGAGGGCCACACGGCGATGATCGATCCAATCACCATGATGAGTCCGCCCACCCAGATCCACATCATCATCGGGTTGATGAACACGCTGATGCGCGCGAGGCCATCGGGCGTGAGGCCCACCAGCACCACGTACACGTCACGGAAGGGCGACGAGTCGACCGCCACCTCGCTCGACCGCTGCATCTGCGCGGTGAAGACATCGACCCCGGGGTTCAGGGTGGTGAAGCGGTTTCCGCCCTCCGACACCGCGAGGTCGATGCCCACGCTCATCTTGTGGTCGTCCTTGGTGCGGGTGCCGCCCTCGTTCGTGAACGCGTAGCCCGCCACCTCCCCGGTCTGGCCGGTGCGCAGCGCCAGCTCTCCCTGCGTGGAGAACGCGCCCTGGCACGCGATGCCCACGATGAGCGCGACCACCCCGAGGTGAACGATGTACCCACCGTACCTGCGCCGGTTGCGCACGAAAAGCTGGCCCACGGCGCCGGGCCATGACACCCCGCCGATCTGGTGGCGCGCGACCATTCCCCGCCAGAACTCGCCCATGATGCACGCCACGGTGAACGCGGCGAGCACGATCGCCACGGCTGCCCACCAGTGACCCCCGTCCTGCGCGAAGAACACCGCGGGGATGACGGCAATGGTGGCGACGACAAGGGGCCACACGAACCTGCGGCGCAGTTCCGCGGGCGACGCCTTGCGCCACGGGATCAGCGGTCCGACCCCGGTGAAGAACAGCAGGGCGATGCCGATGGGTACGGCGACCTGGTTGAAGAATCCCTGCCCGACCGTGATCTTCTCGCCGCGCACGGCCTCGGAGAGCACCGGGAACATGGTGCCCCAGAACACCGCGAACGCGAGACCGACGAGAAGCAGGTTGTTGTAGAGGAAGATCGCCTCGCGGCTGATGTAGCTCTCGAGGGAGTTCCGGCTGCGGAGGTCCTTGAGGCGGGTGAACAGCAACGCGAATGAACCGACGAGGATGAGGATGATGAGGCCGAGGAAGTACGGCCCCAGCGTGCTCTCGCCGAACGCGTGGACCGACGAGAGGATCCCCGAGCGGGTGAGGAACGTGCCGAACAGCGCCAGGGTGAACGTGAGGATCACCAGCACCATGTTCCAGATACGCAGCATTCCCCGGCGCTCCTGGACCATCACGGAGTGCAGGAACGCCGTGGCCACCAGCCACGGCATGAGCGCGGCGTTCTCCACCGGGTCCCAGGCCCAGTAGCCACCCCACCCGAGCTCCTCATAGGCCCAGCGCGAACCGAGGATGATGCCGACGGTGAGGAAAATCCACGAGATGATGATCCAACGCCGCACCGACGTGATCCATGTGGAATCAAGACGTCGTGTCACCAGCGCGGCGATGGCGAAGGCGAACGGCACCGACAGCCCGACGTAACCGATGTAGAGCAGCGGTGGATGGCTCTGCATGTAGGCGTTCTGCAGCAGCGGGTTGAGGCCGCGGCCATCCGCGAGAACCGGGCTCACCGTGGCGAATGGGCTGGTGATGAACGTGAGCACGCTCGTGAAGAACGCCGCCGTCCCCATGAGCACCGCGACGACCACGGGCATCAGCTCGCGGTTTCGCCGCCGGTTGGTGATGACCACGAGTACGGAGACGACCGACAGAAGCCACATCCAGAGGAGGAGCGATCCGGCCTGGCTCCCCCACAGGGCAGTGATCTTGTAGTTCCAGCCGAGGCTCCGGTTGGAGTAACCCGCGACGTCGGCGACGTCGAAGCGGTTGGTGAGCAGGAGCGTCCACATCGTCCCCACGGCGATCGTGGTGGTGACGAAGACGGCCCACACGCCACGCTCGGCGGAGACCAGGAAGGCCTGCCGGCCCTTGCGACGCGACCACAGCGCGGCCCCGACCGCATACAACGCGGCCGCGAACGCCAGCAGGAGCGCTGCGCGGCCGACGAGGGTCACGTACCTGCGGACCCCTCCGGCACGCCACCCGGCATCGTCTTGCCCTGCTTCGCCTGCTCCTCCATGAACTTGGAGGGACACAGCGTGATGAGCGTCCCGCGATCGGCCTGGAACACGCCGTTCTCCATGCGCCCGGTCACCACGATCTCGCGCCCGTCCTTGAACGCATCGGGGACGCTGCCCCGGTAGACCACCGGGACGGTCATCTTCGCGTTCTCCTTGTCACGAACCGTGAACCTGAGGCCCTCAGCGGTCTGGGCCCTCTCCGCGGCATCCACCGGGCTGCCGGGAGCCACCGTGCCGTTGAGGCGGTAGGTGGTTCCGTCCGCCGTCTTCACGAGACCCGAGGGGCTCGTGTAGGTCTCGAGGCTGCCACCGATGCTCGTCCAGATGAGCCATCCGCCGAGGACGGCGGCGAGCGTGAGGGCGATCGCGAATCGTGAACGGGACTTCATCGTGGGGACCGACGCTAGCACCGGTTGGAGAGACGACTGCCCCTATCATCGGGGGTCCACCGGCCCCGCATGACATGGAGGACATTCGTGGGACGCAATCCAGGCGCAGATGACGAGCAGTACCGGGGAAAGCTCTCCGACATGCAGTTCCACGTGGCGCGCGAGGCCGGGACGGAACCGGCGTTCACCGGCATCTTCTGGGACCACCACGACGATGGCGTATATCGCTGCGTGTGCTGTGAGACACCGCTGTTCGACTCATCGCATAAGTTCGATTCGGGCACCGGCTGGCCGAGCTACGTGACGCCCATCGCTCCGGATGCCATCACCGAGCACGAGGACGGCACTTTCGGCATGCGCCGCGTCGAGGTGCGGTGCGCGACGTGCGACGCCCATCTGGGTCACGTCTTCCCCGACGGTCCCGGGCCCGACGGGCTGCGCTACTGCATCAACTCGGCATCGCTCGACTTCGAGGGACGTCCCTAGATACTCAGGCGCTCCTCGGGCCACTGCGGAAGGGCGCCGTTGTAGGGGCGGCTGATGACCATCTGCAGGTCACCGAGGGCGCGTGTGCGGAACCCGGCCTCGCAGAACCCGAGATAGAACTCCCACGTGCGGATGAACTCATCCGTGAAGCCCAGATCGCGTACGTCATCGGCACGGGCCATGAAGCGCTCGCGCCAGAGCCGCAGCGTGTCGGCGTAGTGGATGCCGATGTTCTCGATTCCCTCCACCTGCAGCTCCGATGATGTGCGCATGGCCTCCACCATCGACGCCAGCGGCGGGCAGAAGGCCCCCGGGAAGATGTATTCACGGATCCAGTCGGTGCCCCGGCGGTAGCGCTCCAGGCGCTGGTCGGGAACGGTGATCGCCTGGATGCCGATGACGCCACCCGGCGCCAGAAGGCGATCCAGGTTCGCGAAGTAGGTCTTCAGGCCGTCGTAGCCCACGGCCTCGATCATCTCGATCGAGACGATGCGGTCGTAGGTGCCCTGCATCTCGCGGTAGTCCTGGATCACGATGTCGATGCGGTCATCCAGGCCGGCCTCGGAAATGCGCCGGCGCGCCTCTGCCGCCTGCTCGGTGGACAGCGTGATTCCCGTCACACGGCAGCCGCGCTCGCGCGCGGCATGCATGGCAAACCCACCCCACCCGCATCCCACCTCGAGCACGTGGTCGTCGGGCCCGATCCGCAGCTTCTCGCAGAGGCGGCGGTACTTCGCCTGCTGCGCGTCGTCCAGCGACTGGCCCTCATGCTCGAAGTACGCGCACGAGTACGTCATCGACGGGTCGAGGAAGACCTCGTAGAGGTCGTTGCCGAGGTCGTAGTGGTAGCGCACATCCCGGCGCGCACGCAGCAGGTCAGCCGGGTTCGGGAGGCGCGGACGGCGGGCGATGGCGGCGGGCACGAGCGATGCCGGCGGCCGGCGGCGCACGTCCTCCGCGGTGAGGGCGAGGATCTCGAGGAACGGCACGAGATCATCGGTGATCCAGTCACCGGCCTGATAAGCCTCGCCGAAACCCACCCGGCCGCGCGAGGCGATACGGCGGAAGAAGTCCTTGCCCGTCACGCGGATACGCGCATGGCGGCTGCCATTCGCGGGCGAGCCGAGCCGGTGCACGACGCCATCCGGCATCTCCACCTCGATCCAGCCGCCCACCGGGCGCCGCAGCCCCCGGAAGGCAAGGGCCTTGACCGCGGGGGCGAGGGGCGCACGGCGCGTGGGCGGGATCGGCCGCAGCCCGCGGGTGCGCGCGCCCTCGCCACCGCCGTCCGCGGTGGCCACCGAGCCCTCGGAGGGGATGAACCTGGGCTTCTTGTGAAACGGCACGCGCTTCCTCCAGAGGCGGATCGCCTCGACGTGGATCAACGAGATGACCTGCAGCGGCATGAGCGGGTAGCGGGCGAGCGCACGGGTGAGTTCACGATCCGTGAACTCATGCCGCGTGCCGGTGAGGGTGGCCCAGAACGGCCGGTCGCCGTCCTGCAGCACGTCCATCCGGATGTCCAGGGTCTCCCCCGGCTCGCCCATGCGGAAGATGTACTCCTGGTCCAGCGGGAAAAACGGCGACACGTGCAGGCGCTTGTCGTGCCGGAAGGCGTGCTCATCCTTCAGCGGGGCGATGCGCTGCTCGTCGGTGAGGAGGTACGGCAGCCGCTCGCCGAAGGTGTTGCTGACCTCGGCGAGGATGCAGCGCAGAGCGCCATCCGGGGCGTGCACGTAGAAGAAGCTGACGGGGTTGAAGACGTATCCGGCCACCCGCAGGTTGGTGAGCATGGTGATGCGGGCATCGCTCGCACGGATGCCCCGCTCCTCGAGGTACGTGCGGATGTTCTCGGCGATCGGGCGACCCGGGTCGCCGATGTGATCGGAGTCGCGCAGGCTCACGACACCCGCATGGTTGTACGAGAAGAGCCTCAGGCTCCGGTCGAGGTCGACGATCTCGTCGAGGTCAACCGCGTAGAAGCACACGGGGTAGCGGAATACGTGCTCCGCCGGCGTGCGGCGCGCATGCACGAGGGTGCCGGTGTAGATCGCCGACCTCACCAGTCGACCCCCAGACCGTGCGCCACGGACACGGCCGACCGCATGCCGTCCTCGTGGAACCCGTTGCCCATCCATGCACCGCTGAACCACGTCCGGCGCACCCCCTGGATGTCGCCCATGCGGGCCTGCGCGGAGAGCGAATCGAAGTCATAGACCGGATGCGCGTACCGGATGCGCATCACCAGACGATCGGGGTCCACCTCGTCGTCGCGGTTGAGCGACACGCTCCACTCCGCCCGCGAGCGCAGGTCCTGAAGCCGGTTGAGCGAGTAGGTCATGGCCGGCGCGGCGTACGAGGCGTGGCAGTCATGCACGTGATGGTTCCATGCCGCGCGCGCCGCGCGCCTTCGCGGCAGCAGCGACGCGTCGGCGTGCAGGCTCACGGCGCTCCCGACGGTGCGGAAGGCCGAGAGGGTCTGGCGCTCCTCGTCGCTCGCGTCGGCGAGCATCGCGAGCGACTGGCCGGCGTGCGCGGCCATCACCACGTGGTCGAAGCGGCGCACCCGGTCGTCGTCGGTGCGCACGTCCACGCCGTCGGCGTCGCGACGCACTTCCACGACCCCCAGCCCGGGGTGCACGCGGTCCCCAAGCGGTGCCGTGATGGCGCGCACGTAGGTGTCGCTGCCCCCGGTGATTGTTCGCCACTGGAGGCGGCGGAAGCCGAGGATCCCGTGATTGCGCCAGAACTCCACCGCGTACGAGGCCGGGAAGTCCCGGGAGTCCTCCAGTCCCGCCGACCAGATGGCCGATGTGAGCGGCACGAGGTAGTGATCGGTGAAGGCCTGCGAATACCCCTCGGCGGCCGCGAACTCACGCAGGGTGACGCCCTCGTATTGGGGCAGCAGGGCGCGGTCACCGGTGCGCTGGAAGCGCAGGGCATCGGGAATCATGCGCAGGAAGGCCGGCCGGAGGAACACGCCCGGCTGCGTCCACAGCCGCACGCCGGAGAACTCCAGCCCACATGCACGGCAGGTGACGGAGAAACCCATGTTCGATGGCTGCGTGGCGACGCCGAGCTCGCGCAGCATGCGTACCAGCAGTGGATACGTCGCCTCGTTGTGGACGATGAATCCCGAGTCGAGGGCGAGGTGCTCGCCGTCGGGGCCGATCACCCGGGTGGTGTGGGTGTGGCCACCGATACGGGGGTCGCGCTCGAACACCTCGACCTCGTGGGCGCGCGACAGCAGCCACGCCGCCGCCAGCCCGCCGATTCCGCTTCCTATGACCGCTATCCGCACAGCGGCATCATGACGGCCCCGAAGGCGGCACGACGGCGAGCGGTCGCCGCTACCCTGCGACCCGTGACGACACTCGAGCCCACAAAGCCCAAGGCACCGCTGGTCGGAACCGTGCACGACAAGCCGCTCACCTCGGCACGGATCATCACCCTCATCGCGATCGTCGTGCCCCCACTCGCCCTGCTCTCGGTCACCGGCCTCCTCTGGGGCGTTGCCGTCGGCCCGATCGACCTGATCATGTTCGCCGTCATGTACGTGGCCTGTGGCTTCGGCATCACCATCGGCTTCCATCGGCTGTTCTCGCACCGCGCATTCAAGACCACGCGCTTCATGACCGCCGTCTGGGCGATACTCGGATCCATGGCACTGCAGGGGCCGGTCACCCAGTGGGTCACCGACCACCGCAAGCACCACGCCCTCTCCGACCGCGAGGGTGACCCCCACTCCCCCCACCACGGCTACGGCTCCGGATGGAGGGGCGTGGTCAAGGGCCTGTGGCACGCGCAGGTCGGCTGGCTGCTCACCACGAAGGGCCTCGAGCGTGGCGAGCGGTACGGGCGGGACCTCTACTCCGACCCGCTCATCCGGCGCATCGACCGCCTCTACATGCTCTGGCTCGCGCTGTCGCTCGGTCTTCCGTTCCTCGTGGGCTGGGCGTGGAGCGGCGGGTCGGTGTGGCTCGGCTTCCAGTGCTTCGTCTGGGCCGGCCTGCTCAGGGTCTTCGTGTTCGACCACCTCACGTGGTCGGTC
Source organism: Miltoncostaeaceae bacterium (assembly GCA_044342355.1). Classification (GTDB taxonomy): domain Bacteria; phylum Actinomycetota; class Thermoleophilia; order Miltoncostaeales; family Miltoncostaeaceae; genus SYFI01. The sequence goes on from JBIIQA010000018.1 coordinate 14,671, forward strand.
AACTCCATCTGCCACATGTACGGGCGCCGCGACTTCGCCACAGCTGACGAGAGCCGCAACTTCTGGCCCCTCGCGCTACCCGTGTTCGGCGAGGCCTGGCACAACAACCACCACGCATTCCCCGGCTCGGCCCGCCACGGACTTCACTGGAAGCAGATCGACCTGTCATGGGCGCTCATCGATGGCATGGAGCGCGTGGGGCTCGTGTGGGACGTCAAGGTGCCCACGCAGGAGCGTCAGGCCATCCGCAAGGCCGCGGGAGACCGCGCGGCAGCCGGACCCGGGGACGCCTAGAGGCCGGCGCGCACCAGCGCGCCCGTGACGTCGGCGAGCCACGCGCCCGCCCGGGGAAGCGCCACCAACCGGCCACGCCGCCGGACGGCAACCCCATGGAGGGCCCCGGGAATGCGCCGGTAGGTGACATCCGCGCCTGCGGCCCGCAGGCGATCTGCACCGCGGAGGGAGTGCTGCGGGCGCACCCCGGGGATACCCGGGATCCAGCCATCGATGGCCCCGTGGAGGATGGTCACCCGGTCACCCGCAAGGGGCGCCACGGTGATCTCCTCGGGGATCCACGGCGCCAGTGCCACGAGATCCCGAACGCGCGGGTCCGCCGCGCAGGCGATCGAGACAGCCCCACCCATCGAGAACCCCAGGAGTACGACACGCTCGGCGTGCGCGGCGCCTGCGAGGGCTGCGTGGCCATCGGCGATGCATGACGAGAGCATCTTCCAGGAGCGCACCCGGTACCGCACCTCGGCGAACCCCACGTCGGGAAACCGCGGTGCAAGGTTCTCCACCAGCCATTCGATGGTGGGGCTCCAGTTTCCCGGGCGCGGGCGGGCCGTGCCACCGTTGAGGCACATGACGAGGGCCGGGGCACGCGGGCGCGTAACGCGCATCTGCGCCCCAGTGGAAAGGGAAATCACCTGCACATACGCAGGGTACCGACGTAATGATCCCGTAATGCACGCAACGGGCCGTGCGCGACCGGGCCACGGACTGTCCTAGCATCGGAACCCGTGCGCTACCCCATCGCAATCGCCGCGGCCGTCCTCGTCGCTGTGCCCGCCGCCCTCATGGCGCAGTCACAGGCACCCGCGCCCGCCGGCGGCACGACCACGACCACCGCACCGGTTGCCACCACACCACAGGTGGGGACGGTCACGCCGGTCATGGGCCAGTCGCGCCTCACCGGCGACCAGATCGCCTCGTGGTTCCTGAAGCAGGGAATCCGGCCGAACCTGCCCATCACCATCAATGAACTCGCGCGCATCTTCGTGGACGAGGGCAACGCGCAGGACGTGCGCGGCGACCTCGCGTTCGTGCAGTCCATCCTCGAGACCGGCTGGTTCAGGTACGCGGGAAGCATGGTGAAGCCCGCCGACAACAACTACTCGGGGCTCGGCGCCTGCGATTCATGCTCGCGCGGCAACATCTTCGCCACGCCCGAGGAGGGCGTGCGCGCCCAGATCCAGCACCTCTGGGCATACGCCGACCCCAGGGCCGACCCCGCGAAGACCGCGCGCCCGCTGGCCGACCGGCGCTTCACATACGTGCGGCCGTACGGCAAGGCACCCACGTGGGAAACCATGGGGAACGGCAACTGGGCCACCGGTGGCGGGTACACCGAGAAGATCCTCGCCCTCTATGCGTCGATGCTTCGACACAACGGCCTCGAGCCCCAGCAGGGCAAGCTGCGCTCCGTGGCCACGGGAACGCCGGCTCCAAGCGGCCCGCAGAAGGTCGTCGTCACCGCCAGGGGAGCGGTGCGCCTCGGGGATATGGCCGGGCGCACGGGCACCGTCGGCGCGGCGATGAAGGCCTTCGGCAGCACGGCCACCAAGCGCGCGTCATACGGCACATGCCACGTCACGTGGTCGTCGCTCGGCGCCGTCATGACCTTCGCCCCATCCGGCGGCAGCACATGCGCCGACACATCGCGCGTACGCGCCGCGGTGCTGACCGGCCCGCAGTGGGTGACGGCCAAGGGCCTGAAGCCGGGAGACCCGGTGTCGCGGGTGAGGAAGCTGTACGGGAAGAAGGCAGCCGCCGGCCGCACTCCCGTGCTTGTGCGCTCAAAGAGCGGTGCGCGTCTCTCGGCCCGCATGGGCGAGGGCGTCGTGAAGTCCCTCGTGGTGGCGGTCCCGAAGGGCCGCTGACGAACCGGGCAACCGGGTTCGAACCGGCGATCCCCGGCGTGGGACGCCAGACCGTGTGGACCCACCCCCGCGGATGCCCTCGCTTCGCCCGGAGCGGACGGGCGTACACCGCCACGGCCGGCGCAGTGGGTGCGCCCCTACCGGGCCGAGATCACCGTATTGCCGGAGCCGTTGTCCACCACCCGGCCGCGCATGCCCTCGACGATGCGATTGCCGAAGGTGGAAGGGCCCAGTTCGACGGCGGCGCGCGTGGCCCGGAAGCCGTTGTCACGGTTGGCCACCATCACGTTGCCGCTGGCCCGGTTGACCAGGGTCTGTGATGCGTTCCTGAGGTAGGTGAAGTCGAGCCAGGCCACCCCGAGCAGGGCATTCCCCCGGAAGGTGTTCCGGGTGATCGTGGCGTCGTGAAGGAACGACGGGCGGAAGAACCCCGGGGTGCCGGCCCAGCCGCCGAGAATGGCCGCGAACTGCCCGTTCATCCGGCAGGTATTGCCCTCGATCAGGGTGGTGCTGTCCCGGTTGCTGTTGCCGGCCAGAACGCACACCGCGCTGGGCGGCGCCACCCTCGAGTCCACGCTGTTGCCCTGGATGATGACGCGCGATGCCTCGACATCGAGGGGCTTGATGGCCGCCGGGTGGCCGCCGCGGCGCACGAAACCCGGTGTCGCCGTCAGCTGGGCCAGGTTCGACGGGGTGGGGTTCTGCACGATCACGTTCGAGGTCACCCGGTACACGGCCCTGGTGCCCCGGCAGCCCTCGATCTCCACGGCCTCGCCTGCGCGAATCGTGTTGCCCGTGACGGTGATCGCCTTCAGGTGACACCCGGCGAAGGCGACGCCGTTGTCGTCACCGCGGGTCATCGGGAGGTTGTGGTCGATCGCGTTGCCATCGAGCACGACGGCACCGGTCAGGCGCGGGCCGTCAGGGGAGCCGTAGACGGCAGCCAGCACCTCGGCGCGTGGGGCGATTGCCGACGGCATGTCCCCGGGCTCTGCCCCCGCGATACCGAACCGGAACTCGTTGCCGGGCTGGACATCCGAGATCCGGTTGTCCCGCATGGTCAGCGTGCCGCGTACCTGCAGCGCCATCACGGCCAGGGTCTTCGCACCCTTGAACCACAGGCGCTGGATGACCACCTTCCCGGTGCTGGGACCGGTGTCGACGACAACCATCGATGCCGCACCCGCATTCAGGATGGTCGTGACCTTCGTCGGATCGGGATTCGGCAGCGAGGGGTCACCGACCCCGGTGATGGTCACGGGGCCCGGAACCACCACGCACAACGAGCAGTTGCCGAAGTCGAATGTGCCCACCAGGCGCACGGAGCCCCCGGCAGTGCGTCGCGCGCGATTCACCGCGGCCTGCACGTTGCCCGGATCGGTGGCCGGGTTTGCAGATCCCACCACCACCAGCGGCGGCGGCGGGGCCCCCTGGGCGACGGCTGCGAACGAGGCCCCAGCTGCGAGGACCGCGACGAGAATTGCGTGGCGCACTACTCGCACAGTGGTCTCCATGAGGGGGGATTGGTTCGAAAGCGGGCGACCGGGCTCGAACCGGCGACCCCCAGCTTGGGAAGCTGATGCTCTACCAACTGAGCTACACCCGCGGGTCGCTGCAAGGGTAGCGCACGGCTACATGCGGTCGGGGGCCTCCACACCGATGAGAGCGAGCCCCGTGGCGATGACCGCCCGTGTGGCCCGCAGCAGGTCGAGGCGGAAGGCCATGACCTCGGGGGCCTCACCCACCACGCGGCACCGGTGGTAGAAGCCATGGAAGTCGCGTGCGAGGTCCTGAAGGTAGGCCGCAACGCGATGGGGCGACCTGCGCTCCTCGGCCTCACGCACCGCCTCGGGCCATCCGGCAAGCGTGAGAAGCAG
>JBIIQA010000019.1:0-18411 GCA_044342355.1 Miltoncostaeaceae bacterium
GCTCCCGTCCTCATGGTGGCGGGCATCGCAGCCGGGGATGATGCGTGTGCGGCCCCCGCACACGCCGATCCCGTTTCGGCGAGTGCCCGGCACCGTGAGGACGGGAGCGCCCGACCCGGGGGCATCGCAGCCGGGGCTCTACCGGGATCGGCTGGCGGCTCTCAGACGGGTGTGTTCGCGAGCTGACCGCAGGCGGCGGCGATGTCGCCGCCCCGGGAGCGCCGGAACGAGGGGTGCAGCCCCGCGGCCTGCAGTTCTTCCGAAAAGCGGCGTGCGCGATCGGGCGGCGAGCCCCGGTAGTCGCCGCCGGTGGCGTTGTACTCGATGAGGTTGACGTGGAAGCGGCCGTCGCGGAGCTGGGTGGCGAGGCGCCGGGCGTCGGAGATGCTGTCGTTGACGCCGTCGAGGAGGAGGTACTCGATGAACACGCGGCGGCCGGTGCGATCGGCGTAGCGGCGGCAGGCCGCGAGCACGTTGGCAACGGGCCAGCGGTTGTTGATCGGCATGAGGGCCGACCGGGTCTCGTCGTCGGCGGCATGCAGCGAGAGGGCGAGGCGCACGGGGACCTCGAATGAGACCAGCTCCTCGATGCCCGGAACCCAGCCGGCGGTCGACACGGCAATGGAGCGGGCCGAAATGCCGAGGCTGTCGGGCGAGTGGATCTCACGGATGGCATCGAACACGGCACCGGTGTTCTGCAGCGGCTCGCCCATGCCCATGAAGACGATGTTGCTGAGCCGGGCATCGGCCTCGCGAGCGACGGCGGCGGCGAGAAGGGCCTGATCCGCGATCTCGCGCGCTGTGAGGTCGCGACCGGGACCCATCTTCCCCGTGGCGCAGAACCGGCAGCCGAGGGCACACCCCGCCTGGCTCGACACGCACAGGGTGCGGCGGCCGCGGGCGTGCTTGATGAGCACGCTCTCGATGGCCATGTCGTCGCCGGTACGCAGGCGCCACTTCAAGGTGCCGTCGCGGCTCTCTGCCATGGCGTCGGGCGTCACGCTCCACAGCGGCGCAACGGCGGCGAGGCGCGCGCGGAGATCCTTGGGGAGGGTGGTCACCTCATCCCACTCGCGTGCGCCGCCCAGCCGGGCGGCCTCCACCTGCTTCAGGCGGTAGGCGGGCTCACCCCAACCCTTGAGTATCGATGCGATCTGATCGGTCATACGGTGCGGGACCCTATCGTCACCGGCTCCACGTACGGAATGACCCGGGGGAAAAGGCGCCGCCCGAACACCACAAGCCACGCGGCCATGGCGCAGGCGAGGCAGCTGAAGACGATGAGGGTGTTGGTGAGGCCGATGATCTGCGAGAGATAGCCGAGCCCCACCGTCGGCACGGTTCCGGCGTATGCGCACATGTACAGCGCCGACATGAGCTTGCCGCGTTCCTCCAGGGGCACGATCGTGCCGCAGATCACCGTTCCGCCCTGCAGGATCATTCCGTTGACGAAGCCCATGATCCCGGCCGCCACCACCACGAGCACCGCGCTCCCGGCAAATGCCGCGCCGGCGATGAGCCACGTGACCACGGCCGACACCACCACGCCGATCATCATGGCCTTACGGGGTTCGACGTTGCGGGTGACGATCGGCGTCATGCCGCCGAGCCCGAGAACGAGGAACCCGCAGAGACCGGCGATCGCGACGTTTGTCGCCCCGAGCGTGTTGTAGAGGAACAGCGGCACGAGCGAGAGCACCGTGCCCTCCATGAACGACATGGTGAAGGCCGCCGGTCCGAGGAACCCGGCAAACCCGATGCCCTGCCCCCGGGGGATTCCCACGCGCATCTCGAACCGGTACGGCCTGCGTGGCACCGTCTCGCGGGCGATGAGCACGCAGGCGAGACCGAGCACCATCAGCAGCACGTGCAACTGAAAGGGGCGGTGCAGGGGGTTGCCCCAGTACTGCGCGACGATGCCGCCGAGGAGCGGGCCGAGACCGAATCCGAGGCGAAATGCCGCACCGGCGGTCATCGCCACCAGGGCCTTTGCGCCCGGCCGCCCGTGATCGATGATGAATGCGGTGCCCACACCCAGATACATGCCGATGGCCAGGCCCTGCAGAACGCGACCGGCGAACAGCAACGGCACCGAGTCGGTGAACGAGAACACGAGCGAGGCGGCCGTCATCACGAGCATGGCCGGAATCGCCAGTCGCTTGCGCCCCAGGCGGTCGGATGCGTTGCCCGCGATGAGCATGGTGGGAACGACGGTGGCGGTATAGGTGGCAAACAGCAGCATGAGCACGCCGTTCGACAACCCATAGGTGCCCTGGTAGAGCGGCAGCAGCGGCGTGATGATGCTCGTGCCCATCGTGAACACGAGGAGGGCCACCAGCGCCAGAGAGGCACCGCGGGTCATCGGCGGGTCCCCGGTACGCGGGCGACGATCGTCGCCCCGGGGCCCAGCACGCGCGGCACGCGGAAGGCCGTGATGGCACCGACCAGCAGGATGGCCGCGCCCACCAGCAGGGCGTTGCGCATGCCGTCGGCCACCATGGCGCGCAGCGGCGCGGACACCAGGCCGTCCTGTGCCGTGACCGTTGCGGGGATCGCCATGGCCAGCACCGTGCCGAGCAGTGCCCCACCGAGAGCGCCACCCGAGTAGCGCGAGACGTTGGGCAGCGATGCCGCCACGCCCAGGCGGTCCTCGGGCACCTCATGGATCGCCGTGGTCGTGACCGGCGCGGTGGATGCCGCCATGCCGATCCCCAGCAGCACGATTCCCGGTAGCACTGCGAGGTACGACTGGAACCCGAATCCCACCGCCAGCACCACGGCGCCCGTGGTGGCCGTGCAGAGCGCGATACGCAGCATGACATCGCTCCCCACGCGCGAGAGCAGACGCCCGGAGGTGGGCGAGGCCACCATGAAGGCGAGCGCGATGGGCGTGATGGCGAGCGACAGCATCACGTCGCTGTAGCCGAGCACCGCGGTGAAGTAGAACGGGAGGAGGAGCAGGGTGCCGAACATCGTGGCCCCCACGCAGAAGCCGGTGAGGTTGGCATTGCGCACGGTGGCCAACCGGAACAGGCGCAGGTCGATCATGGGATCGGAGGCGCGCGACTCCCACAGGGCGAAGAGCCCGAGGAAGGCCAGCCCCGTGGCGAACAGCGCGAGCGTGATGGGCGAGGTCCAGCCCCATGCGCTCGCGCCCGAGAGCGCGGTGAGCAGGGGGAAGAGACCGAGCGCGGCGAGGCCGGCGCCCGTGAGGTCGAACGGGCGCCAGGGCAGCCGTGGCTTTCGGTGCATCACGAGGGCGGCGCCCATGAGCACCACGGCACCCACCACCGGCGTGAACCAGAAGACGCTGCGCCAGCCCCAGATACCCACCAGCACGCCGGCGATGTTGAGGGAGATCACGGGCGCGATGGTGATGATGCCGGTGAGGATCCCGATGGCGAGCCCCCGCTGGTGGGGCGGGAAGAGGATGGTGGCGTACGAGTAGGCGGTGGGCGCCATGGCGGAAGCACCCACCCCCTGGAGCAGACGGAAGGCCACAAGCGAGGGCTCGTTCCATGCGAGGGCGCAGAGCGCCGATGCGACGACCATGAGCAAGACACCCAGCACGAAGATGCGGCGTCGTCCGTAGAGATCGCCCGCCCGGCCGGCGATGGGAAGCAGCACGGCCTGGGTGACCAGGAAGCCGGTGACGACCCAACCCGCGCCCGAGACATCGGCATCGAAATCGCGCGAGATATCCGGCAGGGCGATGTTGACGATGCTGATGTTCAGCACCGAGAGCATCATGCCCCCGGCGACGACGGTCAGGGCCATCCAGCGCCAGCGCGGGTGCGCTCGCAACCGCGCACGGACCGCGCGGAGGCGGGCAGGGAGCAGCGATTCCCTCACCCGGCAACCGTATACCCCCCGGGGGGGTCCGGCGGGCTAGCCTTCCCCGCCGTGGCCAGGAAGAAGCGCAGAACGCCCGACGAGATCCGGTTGGGCCCCAAGGACATCCTCTGGGACTACGCGCGCCTTGCCCGCATGTACGGCATCGAGCTGCTGGGCGTGGGCGGCGCCCTCATCATTGTGTCCGTGCTGCTCGAGGCCACGTCGGAGGGCGGCTGGTCATGGTGGTGGCTCGGGACGCTCGTGGCCATCACCGGCGTGACGGGGCTGGTGTTCTTCCCCCTCCTCAGGTCGTGGCTGCGCAAGGGCGGGCTGCCGTCGATCAGCCTGCCCGATGCCCAGCCCGCCATGGGCCCCCGGATACTCGCCGCCGGCCCATCCGACTGGCGCCGGTGGGCATCCCTCACCAGCGTCGGCCTGTTCGTCTCGGCGTTTGCCACCCTGCTCTTCCTCGTGGCCGTGCTCGGGCGGGGCGGCACGGCCGAGGGCGTGGTGATCGGCGTGATCCTGGCCTGGGGCCTCGTGACGCTCGAGGACGGCCGGCGCATCATCGCCACCCAGCAGGAGGAGGGGCGCATGTACTGGGCGGCCGGCAGGCGCCCCGCAGGCGCCGGCAACCGTCTCGTCTTCACTGTCTCCAGGGAGACCGGCAGCGGCACCTGATACGTTCCCCCCGTATACCGGGAGGGGGTATCGGTGGCAGACGAGAACGACGTGATCATCATCGGCAGCGGGCCCGCGGGGCTCACCGCCGCCATCTACGCGGCGCGGGCGGGCCTTGAGCCCCTCGTCATCGAGGGCTACGGCGCCGGCGGGCAACTGATGATCACCACCGACGTGGAGAACTACCCGGGCTTCCCCGATGGCATCGAGGGCCCGGAGGTCATGCAGTTGTTCCGGAAGCAGGCGGAGCGCTTCGGCACGCGGTTCATCACGGCCGACGTCACGAAGGTCGACTTCTCGGAGCGTCCCTTCCGCGTATGGGTGGACTCCGACGAGCACGTCGGGCGGGCGATCATCGTGTCCACCGGCGCCTCGGCCAAGTGGCTGGGTATCGAGGGCGAGACGCGCATGATGGGCCGCGGCGTCAGCGCCTGCGCCACCTGCGATGGCTTCTTCTTCAAGGACAAGCCCGTGGTCGTGGTGGGCGGCGGCGATACCGCCATGGAGGAGGCCCTTTACCTCACGCGCATGTGCGAGAGCGTCACCGTGGTGCACCGCCGCGATGAGTTCCGCGCGTCGGCCATCATGGCCCGCCGGGTACTCGAGAATCCCAAGATCACCGTGCGCTGGAACGCCGCGGTCGAGGATGTCGAGGGCGATCAGGTCGTCACCGGCGTGAAGGTGCGCGACACCATCACGGGCGTGGAGGACGTGATCCCCGCAGCGGCCATGTTCGTGGCCATCGGGCACCAGCCCAACACCTCGCTGTTCGGGGGAGTCCTCGACATGGACGCCGAGGGCTACCTCGAGACCACCCCGGGTGGCACCTACACCAACGTCGAGGGCGTCTTCGCGTGCGGTGACGTCCAGGACACCATCTACCGCCAGGCCGTCACCGCCGCGGGCAGCGGCTGCATGGCGGCGATCGACGCCGAAAGATGGCTGGAGGCCGACGAGGCCGAGGCCGGAGAACCCGCGGGCGCAGGCGCGTCCGCCGACTGACGAGGAGACGAGATGGCTGACGTCATCGAGATCGACAGCAGCACGTTCCAGGGCTTGGTGCTCGAGAGCGACAAGCCCGTGATCGTGGACTTCTGGGCGCCGTGGTGCGGCCCGTGCCGCATGATCGCGCCGGTCATCGACGAGATCGCCCGTGACCGCGACGACGTGGTGGTGGGCAAGGTCAACGTGGATGAGTCACCCGACATCGCCCAGCGCTACGGAATCCAGGGCATCCCCTTCATCGGCCTGTTCGAGAACGGCGAGCTCACCCGCAACGCCGTGGGCGCCATGCCGCGTGCCGGCATCGAGCAGGCGCTGGGGCTCGGGGGCTGACGCCATGCCCACGTACGACCTGCGCTGCCCCTCCTGCTCCGAGGAGTTCGAGGTGTTCCGGCAGGGATTCCTCCGCGATGAGGACCGTCCCTGCCCGGCATGCGGCATGCCTGCCGAGCAACGGATCACCGGATTCGTCGCCGGACGGTCGAGCAGCCAGGTCGCGGCGGCGGTGCCCGCTTCCCGGGGTGCGGGTGGCGGGCACGCCCACGGGGGCGGCTGCGGGTGCGGGGGCCACTGACCGCATGGCCACCACGGCATCCGGCCCTCCCACCCGCGAGCAGATCATGGTGCGGCTGCGCCGCGCCGAGGGCCAGTTGCGCGGCGTGCAGCGCATGCTCGATGAGGGGTCCGCGTGCGATGACGTGCTCGTGCAACTGGCGGCCGTGACCGCCGCGCTCGATCAGGTCGGCCTGCACCTCATCGGCGAGCGCCTGCGCCAGTGCCAGCAGGCCGACGGCACGATGTGCGCTGTCGAGCTCGAGCAGGGGCTCTCGACCCTGCTACGTCACACGCGCCTGTCGCGCTAGCGCCACCCTGCGGCAGGTCGCCTCGACGCCGATGATGGCGAGGACGGCGATGGTGCCCGCGGCCCCGGTCACGCCCACGTGCCCCTCGAGGGGACCGGTGAAGTGGAGCATGAACGACCCGTAGAGCAGCCCCGCAAGACCCAGCCATGCGGCAGTGGGCAGGCGCACCACCGTGGTCCCTCCCACGAACGTTCCCCCGAAGAAGGCGGTGGCCAGGATCGACGCCGGGTCGACCCCGCTCATCACGATGACCCCGCACACGATGAGCGACGGCAGGCCCGATGCCATGTTGAAGCCCCACCCGAGGCGGTTCATGAGCATCCACGTGACCAGTGCGCCCGCCGCACCGATCGGCACGACCGACCAGTGGGCGATGCCGTCCATTCCCGGCAGGAGTACCGGGGGCACCTCATCGCCGGTGAACGCGGCGATCCAGTACACGGCGCCAGAGCCCATGAGGGCGACGACCCCCATGCGCCCGCCCACGCCCTGCACCACCGACGGGCCGATCAGAGTCCAGAGGAGACCCGCGAGCACTCCGGCAAGAGCCACCCAATACCAGCCGAGCGTCACGTCGGGGGTGAGCAACCCGACGAACGCGCCCGAGTAGCCCGCGCCGGCCGCGATCGCGTCGAGGGGTCCCCCCGGCAGGGCCGCCACGCCGAAGGCGATGCCCACCAGCGCGGCGGCGACGAGCGGGGGCACCCCCAGGCCCCGTGACAGGAAGAGCGAGCCGAGGGTGCCGATGAGGGCGGTGAGCACCTCGAGGGCACGCGGTCGCGGCAGCGGCAGTGAGGTGCGCAGCGCATGCACCCCCCCGATGACGGCCGGCACGGCCGCGACCAGCGCGAGCGCCAGGGCCAGCACACCGGCGCCCACGATGAAGGAGCGGATGTACAACTGGGTCAGCACCGCGAGCACGATGGCACCCAGGATGAGCGTTCCCCAGGGGAGCCTCACGCGGGCAGCCTCGGCTCCGGCGCCGCGGCCCGGCGCACGCGATACGACGCTCCCCGGTCACGCACGCGGATGGCTCCCATCGTCACAAGGACGGCAATCACACCGGTCGCCCCGATGATGCCCACGTGCCCCTGCAGCGGACCCTCGAAGTGCAGCATGAAAGATCCGTACACCATCCCCGCGAGACCGACCCATCCTGCGTTCGGGAGGCGCGCCGGAGCGGAGAGACCGACCATCGTGCCCCCGAACCAGGCCGTCGAGAGGACGGGTGCGAGCTCTCCCATCCCGGAGAGATAAACGCCCCCGCACACGACAAGCGAGGTGAGGCCCGACGCAATGGCGAAATCCCATCCGCGTCGCTGGATGAGCATCCAGGTGATCACTGCGCCGGCTGCGCCGACGGGAATCATGGCGAGGTGCCGCAGCCCGTCCACGGCGGGGATCAGCACCGCCGGCTGCTCGGCGCCGATCGCGGACGCCACCCCGTAGATCGCGGCCGATGCCATGAAGGCGACGAGGCCAAGGCGGCCACCGATCCCCGGGAGCACGCTCGGCCCGATGACCGACCAGAGTGCGCCGGAAACCGCGCCCGCGAGGATCAGCCAGGCGATGGGCACGGTGATGGATGGGTCGAGCAGTCCCACGAACGCACCGGCGTACCCCGCCCCCTCCGCGCGGACGTCAAGAGGGCCGGTGGGCGCGGCCATGACCCCGAGGAGGATGGCGACGAGCGAGATGCTGACCAGCGCGGGGATGCCCATCTCGCGGCTGAGCAGGAGCGTGAGTGCGCTGGCCACCGTCGCGGATGCCACGTCGGCGGCGCGCGGACGGACGAGGGGAAGGGACGCGCCAAGCGCCACGAGGGCGCCGACCGCGGCAAGGCAGACCGCCACGATCACAAGGCCGAGGGGCAACGGCTCCGCGCCGATGACGAACGCCAGCACGTACATGGCCGCAAGCGAGGCGAGCGTGATCAGCGCGAGGACATAGGTGGCCACCGCATGCCTCATGCGGCAAGGACTCCCGGGAGATCCATGAGGCTCGTGATGGATCCGGGGGCAGGAGTCCGGCCCGAGCGGTCCAGAAGGATCGCCCGCAGGCCGGCCGCCCTGGCGCCCTCACAGTCCTCCACGCGCCGGTCCCCCACATGGATCGCCCGGTGGCGGTCCACGCCGGCGGTGGCCAGCGCATGGCGGAATATCAGGGGGTCGGGCTTGGCATGCCCCACCGCGGCGCTTGCCGCGATCACCCGGAAGCGGTGCGCCACCCCAAGGTGCTCGAGGTGATCGGGGAGAGCGCAGTCCCAGTTGCTCACCACGCCCATCAGGGTTCCCATGTCGTCGAGGGCGTCCATCAGCGCCAGGGCGTCGTCGTACACGCGGAACCGCAGCGAATCCACGAGGAGATCCGTGGCGAGCGCCGGGGCGGGTGCGCCCGGCCCGAGGGCGCGCGAAAGAACGGCCCCGCACTCGGCCCGGAGCGCCATGAGGCCCGCGGGGTCAGAACCCACGTGCATGCGCGCGCGGTAGTGGGCGATCTCCACGGCGAGCGCGGCGGCCACGGCGTCCTCACCGAATGCGTATCCGGCATCCGCCAACGACGCTCGCAGGATCGGTGCCGGGGGATCCATGTCGATGAGGGTTCCGAAGGCATCCAGGCAGACGAGGTCGACGGGTGCACGATCCATTGCGGTCACGATCCGGGAGGGTAAGGGGCGAACGGGGCGAAGAGCCGCCTCAGCACGCGCTCCTATAATCGCGGGCCGTGCCCGGATCCGCCTCCACGATGCCCGACTCCACCCGACACACCCGCCGGCGACGCGGCCCCATGGGCATCGCCCTCATCGCCGGCGCCGTCGTGGTGGCCGCATGGATTCCCTCGTTCATCGCCACGGCGTATGCGGAGGAGCCCGCATCCGACTACGTCGCCAACCCCGCGGCCGGCTGGTCGTTCCTGTGGGAGGCCGTGACGGCGTCGCGCAATCCCCGCCTCGGCACGGCCGACGCCGCCATGCAGCAGGCATCGCAGGTGTGGGCCGGCGCCCCCGCCGTGGCCGGGGACGTGTCGCTCAGGACCCTGCCTCCCGAGTGGACCGTGCCGGTGCCCGCAGGTGCAGTGACGCCGGTGGCCGCGCGGCGCGTGGCCACACCCGATGACCGGCTCAACTGGGTGGTCAGCGGCCCCGTGAAGGGCGGTCCCCCACAGGTGATCGGACTGCTCGACTACCGCACCGGCCGCGTGGAGTGGGATATCCGGCCCGTGGCGGGGTCGCCGCGATGAAGATCACGCGTCTCCGGCGTCGTCGCGAGGGCCGCGCACGCCACGGCCGCATCGGTGCCGGCAAGGTCATCGCCATGGCGCTCGTCGTGATGTTCACGGCCCTCGGCGTGGGTTTTGCCACCACGTATCAGTCGGTCACGAACGACCTGCCCGGGCTCGATGACCTCAAGCCCGTCGCGCTCGGCCAGAACACGCGCATGTATGACCGCAACGGCAAGCTGCTCGGGTACATCGCCGGCGTCACGAACCGCACGGAGATCCCCCTCTCGCGCATCCCCCTGTCGCTCCGCGAGGCGACCGTGGCGATCGAGGACAAGCGCTTCTACGACCACGACGGCGTCGACTGGGTGCGCATCGTGGGTGCCGCCGCCCGCAACACGGCAAGCAGTGACGGCCTTCGCCAGGGCGGAAGCACGATCACCATGCAGCTCGTGAAGAACCTCTATGACCCCGACGCGCCCCGCGACTTCCCGCAGAAGCTGAAGGAGGCCCACCTCGCCCAGGAGGTCGAGGCGCGCTACACCAAGAACGAGATCCTCGCGAAGTACCTGAACGGTGTCTTCTACGGGCAGAACGCCGTGGGCGTGCAGGCGGCGTCGCTCACGTACTTCGACACGCCGGTCTGGGCCATCAGCCTGCCGCAGGCGGCGTTGCTCGCCGGGCTGCCGCAGGCACCCTCGGCCTACAACCCGTTCTGGAACCCGAAGGACGCCACCACCCGTCGCAACGTGGTGCTGCAGCAAATGGCCGACCAGGGCTACATCACGAGGGCCGAGGCCGCGACGGCAAAGGCGAGCCCGCTCGGCCTGAAGCGTGGCAAGACGTACGAGAAGAAGAAGGAGGGCTACTTCTTCGACTACGTCCGTGGGGAGCTCATCGAGCGCTACGGAGAGCAGCGCGTGCAGCGCGGGGGACTTGCGGTGCGCACCACCATCGACCCGAAGCTGCAGCGGGCCGCAGAACAGGCCATCGCCCGCAACCTCGGATACTCCGATGACCCGTCGGCCGCCATTGTCCTCATCGACGCCCGCACCGGGTACATCCGCGCCATGGCCACCAGCGAGACGTACGGCAAGGACAGCCAGTTCAACTACGCGGCGCAGGCCAAGCGCCAGCCCGGGTCCACCTTCAAGACCTTCGTGCTCACGCGCGCGATCGCCGATGGCATCAACCCGTACTCCACGCTTTATGACAGCAAGCCCATCGACATCGATGATCCGAAGTGGGGTCCGGTCGAGGTGGCGACGTACTCCAACTCCTACCGCGGGGCCACGCCCATCGCCGAGGCGACGCTGTCGTCGGACAACTCCGTGTACATCCAGATGACCCTCGACGTCGGCCCCGAGCGCGTGGTGCAGATGGCGAAGAAGATGGGCGTCACCGGCACGCTGCCGGTGGTGCCGTCGATCGGGCTGGGGTCCGGCGAGGTGTCGCCGCTCGACATGGCCGTGGCCTACGCGCCGCTGGCGAACGGCGGCTTCCGGGTGAAGCCCATCGCGATGACCGACCTCGGGCAGGGCGTGCCGCGGGGCGACCTTGCCACCCCGCGGCGCACGCGTGTGTTCTCCGACGGGGTGGCGTATGAGGTGACCCGCATCCTCCGCGACAACGTGACCGGGGGCACGGGCGGCGCGGCCAACATCGGCGTGCCGGTGGCCGGAAAGACGGGCACGACCGATGACTACACCGACGCGTGGTTCGTGGGCTACACCCCGCGCTACGTCTGCGCGGTGTGGGTGGGGTACCCCAACAGTGACGGCGTGCGACGCTCGATGACCAGCGTGCACGGCATCACGGTGGCCGGTGGCACGTTCCCGGCCCAGATCTGGGGCGACTTCATGCGGGTGGTCACCGAGAAGGACGGCAACCTCGACTGGCCGATGCCCACGAACCCCGTTGAGTGGTCGGTGTTCTCATCCGACTTCACCGAGTCGGCGGGCGAGTACCAGGTCGAGTCGGCGAAGAGCACCAGCACCGCGAAGACCACGACGACAACGACGTCGACGAAGACCACGCCCACCCGGCCAACCACCACGGTTGCCCCGGCGCCGGCACCCACCACCGTGGCGCCGGAGCCCGCCCCGGCACCCGCCCCGGCACCCGCGCCGGCACCCGCGCCGGTGCCAGCCCCCGAGCCCGCGCCGGCCCCCGCGCCGACTCCGACCACCCCCTAGGGACCGGTCGTCTCCCCCGCGCCCCCGTCACCGGCGCGCGGCGTGAAGAGCAGGATGCCGGCCATGCCCGCAAGGGCGGCAGCGGCCACGCAGATCCATGCCGGTGCCAGGGCCGAGACCGCCCACTCGCCGGCGAGCGGTGCGTCGGGCAGTCCGAGCCGCGCGGCCACCACGTCAATGCGCGGCGAAAGGGCGATGAGCGCGGACCACGCCACGCCGAGCCCGGCGATGAGCACAACCGCACCACCGAGCAGCCGCGCCGGCCGGGTTCCGGGCGAGGGCGTCCACCAGGCGATGAGGACGCCGGCAACCACCATCGCCGTGCCGATGACGGGCAGGATCCACGCCACGCCGCCCGCTGCGTAGCCCGACAGGACCGCCCGACCGGTGGGAAGGTCGGCCCCGTACCAGGGGAGCACGGGAAGCAGCGCCATCAGTACGCCGCAGGCGAGCACGGCGATGCCGAGCGAGCGCGTGCGGCGGCTCACGGTGCAGCCGGTCCCGTTCGGCGGAACACCATCACGCCGTCCCGGTCATACACCAGCGTGAAGTCCGTGCGCGTCTGCAGCACCTGCAGTGCCCCGGCGAACCCTGCCGGGTCGAGACGATCGAACATGTTCGGCCGGGTACGGTCGACCACCACCCACTCCGCATCATCAATGACCGGGAACACCAGGATGCGCTCGCGGGCGGAGAGGTGACCCCCGGGGCTGTTGCCCGCCGACACCACGGCACCGTCGGGGATCAGCGCCGCGGCCTCCTCGAGCGCCTGCGCATGCGCCGTGGGCGAATACTGCGCGAGGCGCGCCTGAGTTGCCTGCGACAGCGGGCCGAAGAACGGCAGCGGGCCCGTGAGCACCGTGCCGAGGGCACTGGCGGCGATCACCACCACGGCCACGGTTCCGGCCGGGCGCACGATCCGCGCGAGCCAGGCGGGACGGGTGCGTGCGCGCAGCCCCGCGAGGCCGAGCATCGCCGCGGCCACGAGGAACGGGCTCGGGATCGCCGCGTAATGGAATTCGATCGAATGATTGGGCCACCAGTCGGCCAGCATGTTGAGCATGAGGTCGGGCAGGGCCGCCGCGGCGAGGAGGGGCGCGAAGAAAGGCAGCAGAAGCAGGGGGAGCACAAGTGCCGCCATGTAGGAAAGGCGCGAGTAGTCGCCCACGGTGGTGACGACCTCAAGGGGGTTCGACAGGGCGCCCACGAGCGCCTCGGATGGGGAGTCGCCGAACCGCCCGAACCGCTGTGCAAACGGTTCCGGAAGCCCGCTGCCAGCCGCCGGGATGATCACCAGCACGCAGATGGCTGTCCATGCGAGGGCCACCACCGACACCACGGCGCCGGCGATCCACCGGCGGTGGCGCACGATGATCCAGATCCCGAAGATCGCAACGGCAAGGCCGACCTGCTCCTTGCCGAGCAGCGCGAGGGCGAGCGAGATGCCAAGCACCCAGTCGCGGCGCGTCTCGGCGGCCCAGATGGCGAGCATCAGGAGTGGCGCCGCCATCGTGACGGCGTGGAGGTCGGTGACTACCGCCCACTGCATGGGTGCGTACAGCAGCCACATGAGCGCCCCGGCCACGGCAAGGCGGTCATCCCGCAACCACATGCGGCCCAGCAGGAACGCCGGAATGGCCCCGGCGGCCACCACCACTGCCTGGGTCACCAGGAGGGGCACTGCCGAATCGGTGATCCACTGGAACGGGACGAGCACCGCGAGGAGGGGGTCCACATGCGACCCGAGGCGCGACACCTGCTCGCCCTGGCCGGTGGTGGCCATGAGGAAGTCCCCGCGCGAGGTGCTCCAGATCGCCTGAACCATGTTCCCGAGGTCGTACCGGCCCGTCCACCATGCGTCGTGGCGGCTGACGGCAAGCCACGAGAACAGCGCGGCCCACGTGGCCGAGAGCAACAGCACGAGCGTGAGGGGCAGGTCGCGCACCAGCCTGGTGCGGCGGATGCGCTCGCCCACGGCGCGGGAGTTCACGAGCGCCCCGCGCGTCGGCCTGCGCGGCGCCCCGCCGCGGCGGCCAGGGCCACGAACACCAGCTCGACGGCGATGAGGAACAGGCGCGACCCCACGCTGAGCGCGATGGCCACGCCACCGGGCACCTGCCGCGACAGCACGAGAGCAAGGAGGGCATCACGCACTCCGAGGCCCGAGGGCACGATGAACACCAGCATCGACACCACGAAGGCAAGGAGGAATCCCGATGCCACCCCGATCGGATCGCCGATCTCCGGGCCGCCGACGCCGCGCATGAAGGCCCACACGCCGAAACCGAGCATGGCCGACGTGACCAGGTACCAGCCGAGCATCAGCACCACCCGGCCGAAGGGCAGCAGGGCGCCGAGCGGCTCGCGGTGAGCGCGCGCCAGCGCCCACGAGGACGCGGGGCCGAAGATGCGCGGGTGCAGCAGCACCGTGGCCAGGGGCACACCGAGCACCAGCCATGCCGCCGGCCCCACGGCGCTGCCCGAGCCGATGTCGAGCAGCGCGATGACCGCAAGCAGCGACGCCGCCACGAGCGCGATGACCTGCTCGTACGTGGTGGCCGCCAGGGTCACCCGGGCAGGCACCCCGTGGGCCTGGGCCATCACGGCGCGACCCACCAGCATCAGGACGTTGCCCGGCACATAGCGCCCGAGGAGCGACCGGGCCCACGCCGACACCGTGGCGACAGCCGGTGGCGGTGGGCGGTGCAGGCCACCGAGGATGGCCTCGTACGCGAGCGCGGAAAGCAGGAGCGACAGGAACACGAGCACCGTCCCGAGCACTAGCCACCCCGCGGAGAGCTGCCAGTCGAACGACGTGACCACGTCCCAGGCCCGTGCGACCGTCCAGACGAGGGCGCCGATGATCAGCAGCCCGGCCCCGAGGCCCGCCCACCGCAGCCAGGCGCTGCGGCTCACCCTCGCGGCCCCCACAGGGCTTCGATCACCGGGCGGGCCACGGCGGCCGGGGTGCCCACCTGCTCGTACCGGGCCCGGGCAGCCGCGCCCAGCCGCGCGCGGCTGGGCGCGTCGGCAGCAAGCGCGATGAGCGCCGCAGCGAGGGCCGCGGGCTCGCCCGCGGGAACGAGCACGGCGTCCACGCCATGCGTCAGCACTTCCCGGATGCCCGGGGTGTCGGCAGTGATGATGGGCCTTCCGGCGGCCATGGCCTGGAACACCTTGTTCGGCACCACGCGCGCGGCCTTGTCGCTGCGGCCGAATATCCCCAGCACGATGCTGCTCGACGCCACCTCGTGACCGAGGCTCTCGTACGGGACCCAGGGCACATGCTCGAGGTGGCGTGGGGGATCGCGGCGCAGCTCGTCGGCGAGCCACCCGTCGCGCTGGCCGCCGCCCACGAGTCGTATCGGCGGGGTGCCCGGGATCCGCGCAGCATCCAGGATGACGTCGATGCCGTGCATGGGCGAGAGCTTCCCGTACCAGAGCGCATGACCGTCACCGGCCGGCACGGGCGTGGGCGGGAACGCCCCGGGTTCGGCGCCCACGGGTGCCACCACGATCCGGTCGGGGTGCACGCCGAACCGACTCGCGATGAATCCGGCACCTGCCGCGGTGTCGGCGAGCACCAGGTCGGCGGCTGCCAGCGCCAGCCGGTCGGCGGCAGCCAGCACGTGCTCCATGGAGCCCCGCACCCGCCCGCGATCACCGGCCAGCGTGTCGACCAGGGAGATCATCATGTCGACCACCAGCGGGGCGTGGTGCGCGCGGGCCACCGCCCATGCCGGCACGGCATCGGGCTGCGCGGGATACCCCGCGACCACGGCATCCACCGGCCCGCGCGCGCGCACCTCGGAGCCCACGATCGATGTCCAGGCGCGCAGGTACGACCCCCCGGCGCGCACAAGCGGGGCGGGCCGCAGGAACGCACCGGCCTTGTGACGGGTGCGCTCCCAGACCGGGCGATGCCGCTCACTCACGGTCACGCCATGGGCGCGCAACCCCTCCACCAGCACCCGCGTTCGCGGATAGCCGCGCTCGTAGGTGCCCACCCACTCGACATGCGGGGCCCGCGTCACTCCTCGATGACGCGCTCGATGCGCGACGCCGCCTCGTCCTCCTCCGACCGCAGGCGCCCGCGTTGGATGAGCTCGCTCACCAGGCCGATGGTGAACAACTGGATACCGACCACGATGAGCAGAACCCCCAGAAGGAGGAGCGGGCGGGTGCCGATGGCCTCGCCGAAGATCTTCATGATGGTCAGGTAGATCGAGATACCGATGCCGATGGCGAAGAGCAGGAGGCCGAACCCGCCGAAGAAGTGCATGGGGCGGTGGCGGTACCGGCCCACAAAGGAGATCGTGATGAGGTCGAGCAGGCCGCGCAGGTAGCGCTCGAACCCGTACTTCGATCGCCCGTGACGGCGGGCACGGTGGTTCACCGGCACCTCGGCCACTCGGAAGCCCTCGGAGGCGGCGATGACCGGGATGAAGCGGTACATCTCGCCGGGGATGGCGAGGGCGCGCACCACGTCGGCGCGGTACGCCTTGAACCCGCAGTTCAGATCGTGCAGGTCCACGCCCGAGGCCTTGCGGGCCACACCGTTGAACACCCGGGACGGCAGCGTCTTGTTCATGGGGTCATTGCGCTTCTGCTTCCACCCCGACACCAGGTCGGCGCCCTCGTCGAGGGCATCGAGCAGGCGGGGAATCTCCGCCGGGTCGTCCTGGAGATCGGCGTCAATGGTGATGACCACCTCACCGCGCGCCTCGCGGAACCCGGCCGTGAGAGCCGCGCCCTTCCCGAAGTTGCTGCGCAGCCGCACGACGCGGATGGCGTCGTGGCGACGGGCCAGGTCGGCCAGCACCACGTCGCCCCCATCGCGCGATCCGTCGTCGACGAAGATGACCTCGAACGGGGTGCCCACGCCCTGCATCACCGGCAACAGTTCAGCGACGAGCTCCTCGAGGGAATCGCGTTCGTCGAACACGGGAATGACGACCGAGATCAGGCGGTGGCCGGCCATCAGGCGCCGCCCCCGCCCACGGGCTCGCGCTCGCGCTCGGCTGCGCGCGCGTCACGGCGGCGGCGCCCGAACGACGGGAGCGGTCGTCGTCCACGGCGCGCGAGTCGCTCATCCTCGGTGGGCACGGGACGGTATGGCCCTGCCGCCACGAGACCGCGGCGCACCCGGGACATCACGAGCGACCCCAGACTCCACACGGCGACGAGGATGGCGGCCGCGAGAACGGGGCCGATGATTCCCCGGGCACCCGACACGGTGGTCTCCAGGAGGTACCACACCGAGTACGGGATTCCACGGTCAATGCGTCCGCTCGCCCACCACACGAGGAGCACGGCCGGAACGGCGGCCACGAGTGCCAGGCCGATGACCTGCCATGGCCGGGTGGACCGGGTGGCCACGAGGGCGGCATGAGCGGCCGGGAGGGCGATGAGCAGGGCGAACGGGCTGGCCAGCCACAGCAGGAGGCATACGACCCCGAGCGCGATGACGCCGGCGCCGGCGCGCGAGGCCACCTCTGCATCGCGCCGGGTCGCACGATGGCGCACGAGAAGCCATGCGAGCACGCCGGCCCCGATGGACAGCACGATGGCCACGATGGCCGCGAGGTCGAACGGCACCTCATCCGGCAGCGGCGGCCAACCCCCCGATGATCCCGCCAGCATCCCCGCGGTGGCGAGGAGGTGCGCGACGAGCAGCGCCACGATCACCGGCACGAAGCGCCAGAGAATTGCCGCCGCGAACGGCAGCAGGCGCACGCCCGCGCGGCGGAGGCGCACCGCGAGGTCGAGTGCCGCCACGAGGATCGGCAGCGCGAGAAGAAGAATGACGATGCGGCTCATCACAGGGCGCAGCTCGCGACCGTTGATGATCACGCCGGCCGCGGGAGCGGCCACCGAATCGACGAGGTCAAGGGACGCCACGAGGGTCTCGGCGGTGCGGCCGGCATCCCCGAGCGCGTCCTCGGTGGCGAGGTTGCCGCCCACCGCGGGTCCCTGCGGGCGCGAGGCGAGCGATATCGAGGGCAGGCCGAGGGCGATGTACGCGGCCTGGTCACCAGAGGTCTGGGGCAGGGCCATCCCGGCCATCTGCGGGAACGGGCCCGGCTCCGGAGCCACCGGCGCGTCGGCACGGCCCGCGGCCTGCGCGGCGGCGGCGGCGAGGGCGATCGCGCGCCGGCCGTCCTGCCCGTCATCCCAGAGATGGATCCCCCCGGGTACACCCGCGGGGTCATCAAGGGATACCGCGGCGGTGATCGGAGTACCCGAGAAACGGCTCGTGAACCACCGGGCACCCGCGTTTCCCTGCGTGGAGGCACCGGTGGACACGACGAGCACCGGACGATTGCGCGCAACCGTGCCGAGGGACCGGGCGAGCTGCACGAGCACGGCCGACCCGCTCTCCCCGCCGCGCACCCCCGGTGGGGTGTCGCGCGGCGCGGAGATGACGAGGGCGGGCGGAGCCGAGGACCCGGAGCGGGCCGGGAGGGCCACATAGACGTTCTCGGTGACGATGCGGCCCGCGGGAGTCACGACCGAGAACCGCTGGCGCCGGACGGTGGTGGCACCCGGCACCTCGGCCAGCTGCCGCGCCATCCAGTTCGCAGCGGCCGCGTCGCCGGGGGTGCCCGGCACGCGCT
>JBIIQA010000104.1:0-5351 GCA_044342355.1 Miltoncostaeaceae bacterium
GGGGCATCAAGGCCGAAGAGGGCCGCGAACTCGCTGAGCCCGCCCCCCGTGTGTGCCTCGCTCACCCTGCCTGCGCGGCAGGCGCATCGGGTGGGCGGGCCTCAGCCAGCTGCCTCCGCACCCACGGCCGGGCCGGACCCTCGGCGTCGCGATCGAGCCTGCGCGCCACGACCTGCGAGACGCCGGACCGGCCCATGGTGACCCCGAAGAGCAGGTCGGCCACCTCCACGGTGGGCTGCTGATGGGTGATGAGGATGAACTGCCGCTCGCCCGAAAGGCGGCGGAGGACCCCGAGGAACCTCCGCAGGTTGGCGTCGTCAAGCGCCGCTTCCACCTCGTCCAGCAGGTAGAACGGCGTGGGACGCGCCATGGCGATCGCAAGGCAGAAGGCGAGCGCGATAAGTGACTTCTCTCCGCCCGAGAAGAGGGCGAGCGAACGGGCGCGCTTGCCCGCCGGCACGACCTCGACCTCCACCCCTTCCTCGCCGTCGTCGCTCACGACGCGCAGGCGACCTGTCCCCCCGGGGAAGAGCAGCGCCACGACCTCCTGAAAGCGCTCATCCACCGCCTGCATGACCTCGGCGAACCCGCCCGCCACCTGGGCGTCGAGCTCGGCCATCTGGGTACGCAGGGCCTCAGCGCTCTGTTCGAGGTCGGTGATCTGCTCGGTGGTCTCCGACTCACGTTCTGCGAGCTCCGCACGTTCCTCGGAGGCGAGGGGGTTGACCGCGCCCATGCCCTCGCGCCGAACGGAGAGGGCCTCTACGCGCTCGGCGATCGCGTCGGCGTGCTCCTCGCCGTCGGCCGGCGGCGGGGGGGGCGGGGCATCCTCGGGCACCCCGGCCTCGCGTGCCCGCTCGCCCGCGACGGCGAGGGCGATATCGGCCGCGCGCTCGCCGTCGCCGGCGGCAGTCACGGCCTTCTCAGCCGCGTCGGCGACAACCTGTGCCGCCTGCAGGGTGGCGGCCATCTCACCGATGGTGCCGGCCAGCGAACGTGAGCGGGCATCCACCTCGTCGACACGCGGAACGAGGGCGGTGGCGACGGCCTCCATGGCCCGCGCGGCCTCGAGCACGATGGAGTGGTCAGCG
This sequence comes from Miltoncostaeaceae bacterium, assembly GCA_044342355.1. Lineage (GTDB taxonomy): Bacteria > Actinomycetota > Thermoleophilia > Miltoncostaeales > Miltoncostaeaceae > SYFI01. The sequence continues at coordinate 1,092 of JBIIQA010000104.1, forward strand.
AGAGGGGCCTCGGGTGCCTCGGCCTCGGCGCGCGCCCTGGCTCTCCGCGCGACGATGTCCTCAAGACGCGCTCGCTCCTGCGTGGCGTCGTGCTCCGCGACGCGCGCCGACTCACGGGCGGCATCCCGCGCGACGCGTGCAAGGCGCGCAGCCTCTGCGGCGACCACGGGGTCGACGGGCCCCTCGGTGGGCGCGGAACCGAGGAGGGCCATCTCGGCCCGGGCCGCATCGAGCGCGGCGGTCGCCTCGGCGTGCGCGGCGGCGCGGCGGCGCTCCTCGGCCCGCGCGGACTCGAGGCGGGAGTCGGACTGCTCCGCGCACCGTGCACTCGCCCGGGCCCGAACCTGCATGCGCCTCTCGATGGCGACGGCGTCGCGCTCGGCCGTCTCGACCCCGGCGAGAACACCGGCGGCCTCCTCGGCGGCATCGATGGCCCGCTTGTACAGGGCCCGGGCCGCCCACGGACCCCGCACACCGGTGAGCATGCCGATGCCCGGCCGAAAGGCGAGGCCCTCGGCGGTGACCAGCACGCGGGCACCGGAACCGGCGGGCACGCTGTCGAGGGAGGTGACAAGCCACGCCCCCGCCAGGAGCCCGTCGAGCCACGGCCGCGCCCTGTCCGGGCATGCGGTGATGACCGAGGCGAGGGGGCGGGCGCCGGGAAGCGGGGGCGCCGGGGAACCTGCTGCGGCAGCCGCGGGGCGGGCCACGGCGGCGGCAGACGCCCCGGCGTCGAGCGCGCGCGCGCCCGCCGGCACCGAATCGACGAGGGGCGCATCGGCCAACTCACCGAGCGCGGCGGCCACGGCGCGCTCCATGCCCTCCTGCACTTCGATCCCGTCGCCGAGCAGCACGGCCTCGGGGTGACGATCGTCGGTCGGGGCGAGCGCGGTGGCCTCGGCCGCCAGGCGCGCGGCCCGTGCGGCTGCACCCTCCCGGGCCGATCGGGCGGCATCTGCGTGCCGGCCGGCACCTGCCAGGCGCTCCGCATCACGATCGCGACGGGCGAGGGACACCTCGGCACGGCTCTCGGCGCGCGATACGTCAGGACCGCCCGCACCCTGCAACGCGGACAGTGCCTCGGCTGCCCGGACGATGCGGCCCTCGACCGCGGCGCGCGCAGCCGTGTCGCGCTCAACGACCCTGCGGTGCTCACGGGCGGCCTCGAGCGCCGCAAGTGCTGACTGATCAGCCTGCTCCGCCTGCTCACATCGCTCGGCGGCGTGACGCGAGGCCTCCTCCGCACGGGACACGGCCTGCTCGGCGTCCCGGGCAGCCGACTCCGCCACCACCAGTGCCTGCTGCGCCTCGCGACGGCGGACACGATGGCGCTCGGCCTCGTCGGCGGCCGCGGCGACGCGGCCCGTCGCCACCTCTGCCCGACCGGCAAGCCTCTCCGCGACCCCGCGCATACGGGCCGCCGACTGCATGGCCGCCTCCCGCTCGGCAATAACCGCCACGCGGTCGTCGGATGCCGCCGTCACGGCGGCGCGCGCAGCGTCGAGGGCGGCGGTGGTCTCCGACACCCGACGGGCGCATTCGCTGCGGGCGCCGCGGGCGTCGGCCAGTTCACGGCCGGCCGCGATCGCCCGGGCGCGCACGAGGGCCTCACGCGCCTCGTCCAGTTCACGCTCGACCTCGGCGGCCCGTTCGGCGGCGCGCGCTTGGCGCTCCAGCGACCGGGCGCGCGAGGCGATCTCGCCCGCCAGATCGCGGGCACGGGCCAGATGCTCGTCCACGTGCTTCAGACGGAGCTCGGCGCGATGGCGTCGGCGCTTGGGAAGCCCGGTACCCGCGGCCTCATCGAGGATTCCGCGGAGCTCCGAGGGCTTGCTCTGGCAGATGGCATCGACCTGTCCCTGCCGGATGATCGACAGCGACTGCGGCCCGAGGCCCTGGGTCGAGAGGGCATCGAGCACGTCGACCAGCCGCACACCGGACCCGTTGAGGCGGTAGCCGGAGTCGCCGGCACGGGTGAGGCGGCGTGATACGCCGAGCTCGGCCGGGCCCCCGCCCATGCCGCCCTCGAGCGTGATGGCCACCTCCGCCATACCCACGGGCTGGCGCCCGTCGCCGCCCGAGAAGAGGATGTCCTGCATGGCCGGTGCCCGCAGGCGACCCGAACGCTGCTCGCCGAGCGCCCACGCGATGGCTTCCGACACGTTGCTCTTGCCGGACCCATTGGGGCCCACGATGACATTGAGACCCGGCCCGAACTCGAGGTCGACGGGGTCGGCGAACGACTTGAAGCCCTTGATCCTGAGCCGCCTCAACATGCCGTCACGCCCTCCGCATCGATTCGAGGGCGGCCTGCGCGGCCGCCTGTTCCGCCGCCTGCTTCGACCGGCCCGAGCCGCGGCCCATCTCGCGCCCCCCCACCATGGCGCGCGCGTGGAACGTGCGCTTCTCCGGAGGCCCGTCCTGCCCGGTGATCTCATAGGTGGCACGGTCGTCGCCCGCGCCCTGCACGGTCTCCTGCAACTCGGACTTGGGGTCGAGCATGCGATCGGGCGCCAGATCGATCGCCGCGGCAAACGATCCGAGCACCGCCGCCGTGGTGGCCTCCGGACCGGGTCCGATCCACCCCGCGCCGATGACGGACTCGGCAAGCGCGGCCACGACGTTGCGCTGATCGGACATTGCCTGCGCATCGGCCCTGCGCCCCGCCGGCGCCGCCGCCACCATGGCCGCGGGAAGCCCGCATGCCCCGGATACCACCACGCAGGCGTCACGTGAGACCACGCGCTGACGCATGCGCGTGAGTTCGCCCTCCTGGCGATCGGGATGGCGCGCAAACAGCTCCGCGGTCACGATGACACCGAGAACGGAGTCGCCGAGGAACTCGAGCCGCTCGTACGACCCCGCCCGGCGAGGCGCCCACTCACGATGCGTGAGCGCCTCGAGCCGGAGCGCGGGGTCGAGGAGGTCGAGCAACCCGGCGAGGTCACGTGGACGCTGTCCGCGTGTCTCAGGAACCGGAGTTGGCGACGATGTAGTCGACGGCGTTGCCCACCGTGACGATCTTCTCCGCCTCCTCGTCCGGGATCTTCACCCCGAACTTGTCCTCCATCTCCATGATCATCTCGACGAGGTCAAGGGAGTCTGCGTTGAGATCCTCCTGGAAGGAGGCGGTCTCGATGACTTCCGAGGCGTCAACGCCGAGCTGCTCGACGAGGATTGACTGAAGCTCGGACAGGGCCTGGGCTCGATCCACCATTGCTCCTTTTCGGGGCGTCCAATTGGTCCGGGAACGAGGCGGAACGTACCAACGCCGCCGGACGCCCCCCGCCCCCGGGCTATGGCGCGGAAACCGCTCCCAGTCCGGCCTCGATATGGCCGGTGACGTCCTCGGTCACGCCACGGGCGGCCCGGAGGATTCCGTTGGTCATGCCCCGGGTACCGGAGTTGCCGTGCCCGATCACCGACATTCCGCGCACGCCCAGGAGATAGGCGCCGCCGTACTCCTCGGGATCGATGTGCTTGCGCAGATCCTTGAACACCGGCATGCCCAGCGCACCGGCGATCTTTCCGCGCATGCTCGACGTGAGGCCGCGACGGATCTCGTGGAAGATCATGGCTGCCGTTCCCTCATACAGCTTGAGGGCGACATTCCCGGTGAAGCCGTCGGTCACGATGACGCGGGCCGTCCCCCGGGGGATGTCACGGCCCTCGATGTTGCCCACGAAGCCCGGCGTGCCCTCAAGAAGGGCGTAGGCCTCCTGCACGAGCTCGGTGCCCTTCCCCGCCTCTTCACCAATCGTGAGGATGCCCACCGTGGGGTCGTCGATCCCGAGGATGTTGCGGCCGAGCACACGTCCCATGACGGCGAACTGGGCCAGGTACTCCGGCCGGCACTCGGCGTTGGCGCCCCCGTCGATCATGACGATGGGGCCCGCAATCGACGGCATGGGAACGGCAAGACCCGGCCGGATGACCCCCGGCAGCCGCCGCAGGATGAGCGTGGAGGCCGCCAGCATGGCGCCCGTGTGGCCGGCGGAGACCACCGCGCCGGCACGACCCTCGCTCACCTGGCGGCAGGCCACCACCATGGATGCATCGGGCTTGCCGCGAACGGCCTTGACGGCGTCCTCGGCCGAGTGGATCCGGTCCGAGGCGTGGACGATCTCAATGCCGTCCGGGATATCTCCGTGCTGGGCGAGTGCCTTGTCGAGAGCGGCCTCGTCACCGACGAGGAGAATGCCCACCCCTTGGCGCGCCGCCTCGATGGCGCCCGCGACCGGGACCTGCGGTGCCTTGTCG
>JBIIQA010000105.1:0-5334 GCA_044342355.1 Miltoncostaeaceae bacterium
GTGCGCCCCATGTACACCCGGCAGCCGAGGCCCACGAGCGCGGCAGCGGTGGCCGTGGCCACGCCATGCTGGCCGGCGCCGGTCTCGGCGATGATGCGCTGCTTTCCCATGCGCCGTGCCAGCAGCACCTGCCCGAGCGCGTTGTTGATCTTGTGCGCCCCGGTGTGGCAGAGGTCCTCGCGCTTGAACCAGACCCCCCCGTCGAGACCCCAGGCCTGCTCCAGGCGTCTGGCGCGGTAGAGCGGTGTGGGCCGGCCGACGTAATGGCCCAGCAGCACGCCCAACTCGCTGAGGAAGTCCGGGTCATCGCGGTAGCGCTCGTATGCCGCCGTGAGCTCGTCGAGCGCACCGATGACCGTCTCGGGCACGTAGCGGCCGCCATACGGGCCAAACCTCATTGTGACGCTCATGCGGCCACCTCCATGGCTGCCAGGCGCGCGGCATCGGCAAATGCCGCCACGCGATCGGGATCCTTACGGCCGGGCGTCGCCTCCACCCCGCTCGACACATCGATGACGTCGGGGCGCACGCGGCGCACCGCCTCTCCCACGTTGGCAGGCGTGAGGCCCCCGGCAAGGGCGAACGGGCGGGCCGGGCGGCGCTGCTCGAGCAGGCCCCAGTCGGCAGGTACCCCTGTTCCGCCGTCAGCCCCCGGAACAGAGGCGTCGAAAAGCACCAGGTCGCAGTGGGCGGCATCGTCGGCGTCGGCGATCGCCCCGACCCCGACGAGCGGGATGGCGAGGGTCACGGGGACCCCTGCCGCGCGGGCGACCCCGGCGACGTCGTCTGTGCGGTGAAGCTGCACACGTGTGAGCCCACAGGCCTCGACCGCGCGCGCCACGTCATCCGGCGTCGCCTGCACGAAGACCCCCACGCGCTCGATGCCCGCGGGCACCGCAGCCATCACGGCAACTGCGCGCGCGGCGTCGAGGGCACGGGGGCCATGAGGGGTCATGACGGCGCCAATGGCCCACGCGCCCGCCTGGACGCAGGGGTGCACATCCGCAGGATCGGTGATCCCGCAGAACTTGATTCGCTGGGCGCGTGACATCACCGGCAATCTAGTCCGACCGGGTGGAGGCGCGCGGTACACTCCGGCGAATGCCGTACGTACCGCATCGGACCGCGACGAGGGGACTCGACGATGGCGAGCCTTCCCAACATCCGTCGCTCGTCCAAGCGGGCCGGTTCCACGCTTGTCGCGCCTGAGCGCGACCGGCCGGACATCCAGCGGCTCGAGGCGAACGGCCTCACCTGGCTGAACATCGAGGAGCCCACCGACGCCGAGACGGCGTGGCTCGCCGAGCACCACGACTTCCACCCCCTCGACCTCGAGGACGTTCTCTCCCGGCGGCGCCAGCGCTCGAAGATCGACGAGTACGACGGCTACGTCTTCCTCGTCCTGCACTTCCCGCGCTTCGATAAGCGCACCGGTCGCCTGCAGGCAACCGAGCTCAACGTGTTCATCGGCCCCGGGCTGCTCATCACGATCCCGAAGGAGCCCCTGAAGCCCATCTCGGCGCTGTGGTCACGGTGCGAGGCGAGGGACGACGCCCGCTTCGACTTCATGTCGAAGGGCTCGGGCTTCCTGCTGTACGCGATCGTCGACCAGATGTTCGACTACTGCTTTCCGATTCTCGACAAGATCAGCTTCAAGCTCGACTCCCTCGAGGACGCCATCTTCGAGGGCCAGAGCACCGAGTTGGTACGCGATATCTCCAACGTGAAGCAGGAGATCATCAACTACCGCAAGATCATCAAGCCGCAGCGCCCCACGCTGCGCATGCTCGAACGCGCGGTGCAGCGTTATGCACCCGATGACCTCGAGATCTACTTCGACGACATCGTCGACAAGAACGAGCGCATCTGGGATTCCCTCGAGAACTACAAGGAGGTGGCCGAAGCCCTCGAGGCCACCAACGAGTCGGTCATCACGCACCGCCTCAACGACATGCTCGCCCTCCTCACGATCATCTCGGCGGTCATCCTGCCGCTCACCTTCATCACCGGCCTGTACGGCATGAATATCGACGGGCTGCCGTTCGCCCGGCACGGCGTGGCGTCGTTCATCGTCATCGCCGTGCTGATCGTGGCGCTGGCCGGCAGCGTGCTCTGGTACTTCCGCAGGCGCAAGTGGCTGTAGGTCCGGACGCCGGACGGCAGATCATGTGGGCGCCATGGAGAATGGCCTACGTGTCCGCCGAGAACGATCACGAGCACGAGGGGCCACGATGCGTGTTCTGCGACATCCCTGCACAGGGCGATGATGCGCGTGCGCTCATCCTCGCCCGCGGGGCTCACTGCTTCGTCGTCATGAATGCCTACCCCTACGCGAGCGGGCACCTGATGGTCGTCCCCTACGCACACCTCGACCGCCTCACCGACCTGACCCCCGACGCCACGATTGAGATGATGGATCTCGCCCGCACCGCCCAAGGGGTGCTGTCCATGGCAATGGGCCCGCATGGGTTCAACCTGGGCATGAACCAGGGGTCGGCAGCGGGCGCGGGCATCGCGGACCACCTGCATCTGCATCTGGTTCCACGATGGTCGGGCGACACCAACTTCATGCCCGTCACGGGAGACGTGCGCGTCATGCCGCAGAGCCTCGAGGAGACCTACGCGATGCTGAAGCCTGGATTCACCGAATGACCCTCGATCCGGCGGTCTTCAAGGCCTACGACATCCGCGGGCTCTACGGCTCGCAGATGGACGAGGAGGGTGCAGAGCGCGTGGGGCGCGCCTTCATCGCGGTCACGGGTGCGCGGCGGGTTGCCGTGGGTCACGACGTCCGCCTGTCCTCACCCTCGATCAGCGCGGCCTTCATCGAGGGCGCGCGTTCCGCAGGCGCTGATGTCACGGCGCTCGGGCTCGCGGCAACGGAGATGCTGTACTTCGCCGTGGACGAGGGCGGATACGACGCAGGCGCCGCCATCACGGCAAGCCACAACCCCCCCGCCTACACCGGCGTGAAGATGGTGACGGCAGGCGCCCTGCCACTCTCGGGCGACACCGGCATCTCGGAGATCGGGCGGCTCGCCGCCGCAGGCGAGCCCGATGCAGCCCCCGTGCGGGGCGGTGAGTCGGTGGACGATGGACTGCTCACGCGGTTCGTCGACCGCTGCATGGAGTTCGTCGATCCAACGGCCATCCGCGGACTCAAGGTGGTGGTCGACGCGGCGAACGGCATGGCGGGCCTCTACCTGCCGCCCGTACTCGAGCGCCTCGACATCGAGGCCGTGCGGTGCTTCCTCGAACCGGACGGGCGCTTCCCGCACCACGAACCCAACCCGCTGCTCGAGGAGAACCGCGCGTTCATCGAGGGTGCCGTCGTGGAGAACGGCGCTGACGTCGGGATCGCCTGGGACGGCGACGCCGACCGCTGCTTCTTCATCGACGAGAAGGGCGGATTCGTCGCCGGGGACTTCCTCACCGCCCTGCTCGCGCGCCACATCCTCGGCCGGGTGGGCCCCTCCACCGTGGTGTATGACCTGCGGGCCTCGTGGGCCGTACGCGACACCATCATCGCGGCCGGCGGCACGCCCGATGAGTTCCGGGTGGGCCATGCCTTCATCAAGCGCCGCATGCGTGACGTCGATGCCGTGTTCGCCGGCGAGGTGAGCGGCCATTACTACTTCCGTGATTTCTCGTATGCCGACTCGGGACTGATCCCTGCGCTCATGGTGCTCGAGATCCTGGCCACCTCCGACGTGCCGTTGTCGGAGATGGTCGCCGCGCTCCGCGACCGGTACCACATCTCCGGGGAGATCAACTCGACCGTGGCGGACCCCGGGGCGGCGATCGATCGCCTTCGGGCACGCTACGCCGACGGAAGGCAGGCAGAGGTGGACGGCCTCTCCGTTTCATTTGACGACTGGCACTTCAACGTGCGCCCCTCGAATACCGAACCGCTCCTCCGCCTCAACCTCGAGTCACTCGTGTCCGGGGCGGACATGGAGCGCAAGCGCGACGAGGTGCTCGCGATCATCAGGGAGGGCTGACATGGCCGAGATCGAGATCGACGGGGAGCGCTACCGCCTGACGGTGGACCACGACCTGTGTATGGGGACCCGCGTGTGCATCGCCCGCCTGCCCGGCGTGTTCAGCGTCGACGACGACTCCAACCTGTCGTCGGCAAGCAGTGAGGTACTCGACCCGTCGCTCGCCGACGCGGTGCGCGAGGCGATCGACGACTGCCCGCAGGAGGCCATTCGGCTGGAGAAGCTGGGCTGACAACTCCGGTGGACGTGCCCCACGAGATGGTCATTCGCGCCAGGGCCATCGACGTGCGCTACCAGCGGGGTGGTGTCTTCGCGGTGAGCGGGGTGAATATCGACCTGCGCGCGGGCTGCGGGCTGCTGATCACCGGGGGCCGTGGTTCGGGCAAGTCGAGCGTGCTGCGCGCGATTCTCGGTCTCGCCGACTCCACGGGCGACATCACGGTGCTCGGGAGGCCCCCCGGCGACCTGGCGACCCTCCGCCGAATCGGATGGGCCCCGCAGGCATGGCCGTTCGGGTTCGGGCTTCGCGCGCGCGAGGTGGTGGACATGGTGGCCACCCTTCGCGGCCATGGCCCGGATGAGGCCCTGGCCGCCATCGAGGAGGCGGGCGTGGAGCGACCGGACCAGCGCGTGGAGGCCCTCGAGATCGAGGACGTGCGCCGCACATCGCTGGCCTGCGCCCTCATCGGCGCACCGGACCTCCTGGTGCTCGACGACCCCTGGGAGTTCATCGAGACGCAGCTCGCCGTGCGCCGTGCAATGGCGCGCGGGGCGGCCGTGCTCGCCGCATCGTCCGATCCCGGGGGGCTGCCCGCCCTGCTCGGCGCAAGTATCCACCTGTCCGAGGGGGCACCCGGGTGAACGCCGCACTGGTCATCGCCCGCATCGAGGCACGGGGGATCAGCCGCAGGCGCTGGGCCATCGCCGTCATCGCCGTCGGTGCGGCACTGATTGTCGCGGGGGCGATTGTTGCCGCGGGTCGCGATGGCCTCGCAGCCGTCGACACCATGCGATCCTGGACCGGCGGCGTGGAACTCGTGGTGGGCCTTGTGCTGGCCTCCGCGCTCGGGGCCAGCACCGTGAACCGGGATGGCGACGCCGGGTGGGTCGGCATGCAGGTGACGACCGGTACGCCCCGCGGCACCGTGGCCCTGGGGCGCGTGCTGGGCCGCGTTGCCGTTCTCGTGGTGGCCTTTGCGATCTGGATCCTGATCGCCGTCATCGCGAGCGCCGCCATCGGCCAGGGTGGCGACGGCATGCTGTTCGTGCACGGGCTCGCGATGCTCGAGAACATGCTGCTCGTGCTCACCGCCGCAGCGCTCTGCAGCGTGGC
>JBIIQA010000138.1:0-4222 GCA_044342355.1 Miltoncostaeaceae bacterium
GGACAACAGGGGGTCGGGTGCAACGACCGGCCCCGGTTCCCCGTATCCCCGAGCGTCTGTCTTGCGAGCAGAACGTCGTCGGATCGATCCTGGCTGGCTCCAGTTAGTTCGCGCGCTGCCGGCTTATTAGCCGGTGACTCGCGGGCTCCGGGGTGTGACGATCACCAGCCGGCTGGAGTCGGTGGTCCCAACCGGCAGCCTCCTTCGACTGATGGGCGCGGGCCAGCGGCGCGGGCGTACGCTGAATCCGGTGTTTCCCCCAATTGCCCAGGTTCCAATGTCACGCATCAAGCGGATTGCCATTTCCCTCGTGGTCGCCGGCCTGGCCACCAGCGTCGCCGCTTGCGGCGATTCCAGCAGCACCTCCAGCGAAACGGCTCCCGAGACCGACCGACGGGCCTCCGGCCATGCAGCGGCGTGGTCATACGAGGGCGACACGGGCCCCGATAAGTGGGCCACCCTCTCGCCCGACTACGCCACGTGCGATGGCTCCTCGCAGACGCCGATCAACATCGTCGACCCGGCGAGCGCCACGTCGTCCGAGCCCACCATCAACTACTCGAAGGGTGCGGTGGAGCAGTTCAACAACGGGCACTCCGTTGAGGCCAAGGCTGCCGGAGGCAACTCGATCACCGTCAACGGCACCAAGTCGGCGCTGCTGCAGATGCACTTCCACGCGAAGAGCGAGCACACGATCAACGGTGAGCACTCGCCCATCGAGGCGCACTTCGTGCACAAGTCCGACGTTGGCGCGCTCACGGTCATCGGTGTGATGCTCGAGGAGGGATCCTCCACGAACACCGCCTGGGAGCCCTTCGTCAACGCCATCGACACGCCTGCGGGGACCACGGCAAAGCCCACCTACGACTGGGCGGCCATGCTTCCCACGAACCTCCAGAGCGTGCGCTACGTGGGCAGCCTCACCACCCCGCCGTGCACCGAGGGCGTGAACTGGCTGGTGATGAAGGAGCCGGTGAAGCTGAGCAAGGCGCAGATCAACGCCGTCACCGCCATCTACTCCGACAACTCCCGACCGGTGCAGTCGCTCAACGGTCGCAACGTCGTCATCACCCCGGTAACCCCCTAGCGCCGCAGGGTTCGGTCAACCGCTAGCCGGACATGTCGTCGATCGCCGCCCTGGGCGCGTTGCGGTGGGGTCCCGTTGGGACGAGAAGGGAACCCGGGCCGTCAGCGGTTGCTCACCCGGGTGCCCGGCGGCAGCGGGGACGGCAATGGGGCACCCGTCGCCAGCGCGACGACGATCGGGTCGACAATCCCCGGCTTGGCATCATTTTGGGTGTGGTCCATCACATCGTGGGGCAGGCCCAGTGACGCAGGGAGCACCACCTCCCGCACTTGGGCCCCCTGGGTGCGCCAGTCGCTGACCAGCTCGGAAATCGCCTCGTTGGAGATGGTTCGGTCAGAGGCGTTCTCGAGGATCGCGAGTTCATCGGCCTGCGGTGCCCGCCCGGCGGCCTCGCGCAGCACCCGCGTGCCGAAGCGGAACGTCTCGGCGCTCGGGCGCAGCGGGGTCGCATCCGGGTAGGTGTGGGACTCACGCTGGACGCCGGTGCCGGGTATCACCAGCGGTGGCAGGCGCGTGAAGGTATTGCGAAATACGTTGGCGACCGGGCGCGAAACATTGCCAAGGACCAGCGCTGGGGCGATCAGCACCGCCCGGTACACGTCGGTGCGCTCCTGCGCTGCCCACGCGGCCATGTTCCCACCCAGCGACATCCCCACCACGGTCGTCTGCGCACCCAGACCGCGGGCGATGTCGAGGCCCTGATCGGTGGTGTCCCGGATCGCCTCCGCGTCCAGACCGCTCAGATCATGGACCGTTCCGCCCGAGATCCCGTGCCCCGGGATACGCATCACCAGCACGTTTGCCTTCGTCTGGGCCAGCTGGCGTCCCAGGTCGAGCATCTGCCGCGGGCAGTTGGTCAGGCCGTGATAGAGGACGATCACCTGCTCGGTGCGGCGCGCCGGCCCCAGCAAGCGCGTGCGGCACTCGGGCTTGATGCGCGCTTGCGTCTCGGCACGTGCGATGCCCGCCAGTGCCGCCTCGGCCTCGGCGTAGGTGGCCGCCGGACGGGGCTGGGGCTCGAGGCCGTGGGTGGATACCGGCAGGACCGCGAACATCACCAGTGCGAAGATCGCGACGGCAAGCAGCACGCCGATGCTCTGCAGGGTGACGACCGCCCAACGGGGGAGCCGCGGTCGCGTGGATCGCTTCTGCGTCATGGGTATTCGCGGTCTTTCTTCATCATTGACCATCGGGGGACTGCTGCCCTGCTGACAGTACCCGTCGCAACCCGCTCCGGTGCATCCGATTCGGAGTGCCTCAGGTCCATCTGCAGACCCGTCCCATTCGGCCGCATCGGGGCGCTTTGGACGTGCTCGGGTACGTGCGGACCGAGAAAAGACCCTCTCATTGGGCGTGCGCGTCTCCGCTCGACGGCGGGCCCCTGGGCGCTCATCGACGAGATCCCCGAACCGCAATCGGGCCGTCGCATCCCGAACCCGATGCCGGCTGCCGGCTTGCAGTGGAGAAGTTGCAGCCGGCGAGCCCGGCGAAGGTGGTCACCACGAACCCCTTGCGGGTGTCGCTGGCCACTTCGGTGGACTCGCCACCTTTCGCGCCAACCTTGCACTTGCCTCCCTCAGATCCCGCCTGCTTCGAGGCGCCCTGAGCAATACGGTGTTTACTTTTATCAAAAATCCGTTGGTTCATCCCAAGGAGTTTCCTCGTGACCACATTGCGCCCCGCCCGTATGGCAGTGATCGGCGCCATTGCCGGCGCGCTTGCCATGGGGGTGGCGTCCGCCAGCGCCGCCTCCCATTCACCCGCCCCGACAAAGCTGGCCAACCCCGTCAGGACGTGCGAGCAGCTGACCGCCCGCTTCCAGAGGTATCTCAGCCCGGGCCAGAACGCCAACCTGAGAAGGTTCGTGTCGCCCGCCTTCGTGATCGAGCGCAACGACGGCACCATCAACTCGTGGCCCGCCTACCTGGAGAACCACCCGGTGTTCACGGGGTGGAACATCTCTGTCACGCTGGCTCGCTTCTCCACGCCGGTCATCACATGTGTGGCCGTCACCTCGACGACCCAGATCGTCAACGGCGCCCCGGTGGTGAGCGTGCCCACCCAGAACATGTCCACCTACGCCTGGCAGCGCGGGGCGTGGAGGATCACCTCATACGCACGGTTCAACGCCGTGAGCTGAGGAACAGACGGCCGCGGCGGCGGCGTTCGGCACCGCCCCGCCGCCGCGGCAACTGCTGATCCTGCTGCTGTGCCCACTCATCGTGCGGGACGTTGATGCGCTGGTGCGCAGGCGCCGCGCCGAGGGCAGACGGGTGCGGCTACGAGCCGTATTCCTCACCGATCAGGGCGTTGGCGATCTTTTCGTTCCAGACCTCGGAGTTGACCCGCTCCCACGCGCCCTTCTTGTCCTCAGGCAACTGACTGCTTTCGGTTGCTCCGCTGACGCTGTCACCCCAGCTTGCCCAGGCGAACTCATCGGTGCTCACAGCTGCCCACTCGATCACCACGGCGCAGCGCCGGGAGATCTCGGCCATCAGGGCCGCGGCGTCATCGGCCGACCCCGTGGCCTCGTAGGTCACCATGAGTGTTGTGCCCTCTGCGGTTTCCGCCCCGGCCTCCTTGAGGATCGAGATCGGGTACTCGAATGTCGAGCCGCGCTCAGTCCATATCTCTGCCGCGCATGTCCAGTCAGCCACGACGTGGAAGGTACCGGACCACCCACCCGGTGCGTGATCACGATGCGAACAGACGGGGAGCAATCGAACGTCCGTCTCCCGAGGCGAAGATCGGCAGGGCTGGCCTACGAAAACACTGAGAGGGCCGTCTCTAGCCCTCTCAGATCCTGCGTATTTCCTTCAGTTGGCCTCTTCAGAGAAGAGACCCCATGGGCCCCTTCTGCAGTAGGTCATCGCCGCATGAGACCGGGCGATCGGGGCACGTGCACCACGGTCTTGCACACGCGCTCACCGGGGTCTTGCCCACGCCCCATAGCCATGGGGCCTTGGGCGCACCCCCGCCCGAGACCTTCCTGGCGATAACCCGGCCAGTGAGCCCGCCCACGGAGGCGAGAAGACGGCGATATCGCGCGGCGCACGTCCACAGGCGTGGTAAGATTTCCTTACTTTCCTACGGAGGACCCCATGACCACAACGATGACAACCAAAGGGCAAGTCA
>JBIIQA010000020.1:0-18178 GCA_044342355.1 Miltoncostaeaceae bacterium
CGAGCACGCTCATGCGGCCGAAGGTGCCCTCGATGAAGTCCGGCCACTCGAACCGGGGTACCACGACGAGGCAGTCGTCGAGCCACCACGCCGTGACGGTGCCCTCCGCGAACGACTCGCGGAGGCGGGCGGGAATCGCCACCCGTGACCTGTCGTCCAGGCTGCACTCATACGTGCCGCTGAGCAGTCGTGGTGCCACGCGGGGGAACCTACCCCCGCTCTCCCCACAATGCAACCCATTTACCCCATATGAGTCTCGATTCACCCCATCCGATCACCCAACCGCACCTCGCAACGCGTCGTGCGCCCCCGCCGCCGTGCGTGCAACGCAGAGTGCAGTGAGAACACATGTTCCGTCCGAGACGGGTCGTACATTTGTTCGCATGAACTCGCGAACCCATCTCTCACTCGTTCCCGCAGCCCCCGCCGGCAGCACCCCCCGTCGCCACGCGGCCCGTCGGGCGGTGCGCCCCGCGGGCGGCCGCGCCGCCAGTGCCACCGCCCTGGCCGCGGGCCTCACGCTGGGCCTCACCATCGGCGCCCTTGCCACGCTCAGCACGCACCCCGGCGACGTGGCGTCCCTGCTGCTCCCCATTGCCGGGGCAGCGGGCATCACCATCGCCGCGGCATTCCGCAGCCGGGCAGTGGCGCGCAGGCGCCGTCGCGTGGCAGTCGCCCGCCGCGAGCGCGACGACCTGCGGCGGCGCACCCTGCGCCCCAAGCCCGTCCTCGTGCATTCGAGCGACGAGGTCCGCCCGGTCCTCGTCGCCGAAAGGTCCGTCGCGCAGCCCACTCGGCGCGCGGCGTAGGGCCCCTGCGCCCGGGGGTGCTGCTTCCACCCCCGGGCGTGCGGGTTGCCATGCACCCCGTAGCGTCCTGCCATGCCCCGCCGCGACACCACGCGGCTTCCCACCCGAGCGCTCATCGCGGCAGCAGCGATCGTCGTGCTCACGGGCGGACCTGACGGCGGTGCCACGACCTGCCCGAACGGATCGGTTGCGACACCCGGTTACGCCAGTGGAACCCCCAGCGCCCCGGCGGTCGGCTGCACCACCCCATAGCGGCTAACGTCGCAGATGTGAGCCACGCCTCCCGCCTCGCCGTATTCGGCGACGTCCACGGCAATGCACCCGCCCTCGACGCCGTGCTGCGCGCGATCGCGGAGGCCGGGATCACGCAGGCCATCATCACCGGCGACATCGTGCTCAGGGGCCTCGAGCCGGAGAAGTGCGTGCGGCGCGTGCGCAAGACCGGTTGGCCCTGCGTGGAGGGCAACACCGACCGCCGCGTCGTCGGGAAGAAGGTCAAGGCCAAGACCGACGTGCGCGACATGCGCCCGGGTACCCGGACATGGACCAAGACGATGCTCAGCACGCAGTCGCTCGAATGGCTCGATGCGTTGCCCAGCATCGTGGAGGCCGACCTCGGACACCACCGCGTGGTTGCCGTGCATGGCGACCAGACCGTGCCGGCCGGCCTCGTCGACCACGACGCGACCGACGCGGCCATCGTCGGCGTGATGGACGCCCTGGGAGCAGACGTGCTGATCACGGCGCACACGCACTCCCCCATGCTCCGCTGGATCCAGGGCCGGCTCGTCGTGAACCCGGGCAGCGTCGGGGAGGGCACCGCAGACGACCCGCGGCCGACGTGGGCATGGCTCGAGGCGGGAAAGAAGGGCATTCACGCCGCGATCGAGCACGTCGATCAGCCGCTCGCGCCCCCGCGCGACCGGGCTCACCGCAAGGGCGAGTAGGTCCTAGCCGTCCACGCGCGTGGCGAGGGCGACCAACTGGCCGCCCCGCCCCACCGCGCGTGCCCCCGCAGCGACGGGGATGAGAACCCCGGCCAGTGCGCGACCGAGCATCCCCCGCGACGGGCTCATCTGGGGGTCGAGCCCCGGGGCAAGCGAGTAGGCAAGGCCCGACGGGTAGCCCCACCCCCCGCGCGCGCCGATCTCGTCGACCGAGAAGCCCGTGTGCGCCAGCACCAACCGAAGCGCGTCCTCATCGAGGTGCCACCGGTGACGTGACGGTTCCCAGCCGTGCCACCGGGGGCCGAAAACCCGCGCCTCCGCGGAATCCCGGTTGGGTACCGCAATCTGCAGCAGGCCACCGGGACGCAGGCCGGCACCGACAATCCGCAGGGCGGCATCAATGTCATCGAGGTGCTCAAGCACGTGCCACATGACGGCTCCCTCGGCCACGCGCCCCGCCAGCACCTCGGGAAGGTCGGCGACACCCGCCCTCACCACCTCCACCGCACCCGCGGGGAGGGTGCTCAGCAACGCGTGTGCGCGCATCTCCTCGTGGGCGTCCGGCTCGATCGCGATCACCCTCAGGCCACGGGCCGCCAGTGCCCGTGCACGCAGCCCCGATCCCGCGCCGACATCGATCACAAGGGCCCCTGCCGGAAGCCGCGACGCGAAATGGGAAAGACCTGCGGCCACGATGCGGGACGCGAGGCGGTACTCCACCTCACCTCCCGGCGACGCCGCGGGCGCCGCAGGGCGTCCGGCAGGCGGCGGCTGCGTGAAACCCACCCCGCATGCCGCGGACCCGCAGAAACGGATGCTGGCGGGGGCACCACCCGTGCGATCGCGGGGCATCAGGAGGAACGTCGAGCGGGCACCGCACCGGGGACATGGGGTGGCGTCGGCCATCGCCGTGACCCTATCCGGTTCAGCGCCCCGGGCCGCCCATCCACTGCGGCAGCAGCACGGGGGGAGGCGCCACGCCCGGCGGACGGGGCTTCCGCGGGCCACGAGGCGGCCCCGGCCGGCGCGGCACCGTCGGCGTGATGGGCCGCATGGGCGCCTGGATGAGGCGGATGATCGCCGGGAGCGGTCGCACCGGTGCGCGCTTTCCGAGATCCGTCGAGCGCACCGTGAGGAGCGCGAGGAACAGGCCCACGACCACGACCACGATCCCGATGTACTCGGCGGTCGTCGAGCCGCGCTGATTCATGCTC
The DNA here is from genome assembly GCA_044342355.1 of Miltoncostaeaceae bacterium. Lineage (GTDB taxonomy): Bacteria > Actinomycetota > Thermoleophilia > Miltoncostaeales > Miltoncostaeaceae > SYFI01. The sequence goes on from JBIIQA010000020.1 coordinate 2,971, forward strand.
CGCCCACCACGGCACCCACCTGACTCGCCAGCTCGATCACCATGATTCCGAGGATCAGCAGCAGTGCCCCGGGCACCATCACCAGGGCGACAACCAGCTGGATGCGCGGCGCGGCGCGGGCAGCGCGGTCACGGGCGGCCTGGCGGCGCGCGCGGGTCACCCCGTCGGGGCGGAATTCATCCCGCGCGTGTGCCGGATGCCCCCGGGGGGGGTCAGTCGTGCGGGCGCAGGCTCCCCTGAAGCGCCGCCATGGAGCGGGCGAAGAGCAGCCCCATTGCGTCTGCGGCCTCATCGGCGGTGTCGAGCGGCTTCATGGCGCCGAGGCCGGCCGAGGCCATCTGCACGGCGAGCGTGATGATCTGGAAGCGATCGACCGGAGCGATCTGCCCGCCGCCCTCGGCCTGGATCTCCTCCATGGCCTCGCGCTGCGCGCGCATCATCTCCTTCAGGCGCTCCTTGAACTCCTCGGAGGCGTCCTCACCGAACGCGAAGCCGAACGGGAAGTCGGGCGGGTCATCACTCACAGTCGGATCTCCCGGAGCGGGGTGCGGCTGAACATGTGGATGGTGTCGACGAACCGCACGGTGCGAGTGCGCAGGTCCATGAGGATGGAGTGCGTGCGGGCGCCATCGCTGAAGTAGCGCACGCCCTTGAGCAGGTTTCCATCGGTGACCCCGGTGGCCAGAACGTAGAGCGGTGCGGGGGCGAGTTCGCGGGCCGTCAGCACCCGGTCGGTATCTTCGAGGCCGAACGGCTTGAGGCGCTCACGCTGGGCGTCGTCCTTCGGCCACATCTGGGCCTGGATCTCACCGCCCAGGCACTCGAGCGCCGCCGCCGTGATGACGCCCTCGGTCGACCCGCCGATGCCGACGTAGAGGTGGTCACCGGTGCCGCGCACGGCCGCAGACATGCTGGCGGTGATGTCGCCGTCGGGGATGAGCTTGATGCGAGCGCCCTGGCGCCGGATCTCCTCGATGACCTCCTCGTGCCGCGGGCGATCGAGCACCAGTACCGAGAGGTCCTTCACGCGGCGGTCGTAGCACCGCGCGACGGTGTCGAGGGTGTCGGCGATGGGCGCGGTGATGTCCACGCGCCCGCGCGCGGTGGCCCCCACACACAGCTTCTTCATGTACATGTCGGGGGCCGCCATGACACCGCCCGGAGCGCCGATGACGCACACCGCGATTGCACCGGCGTCACCGCGGGCCACCAGGTCGGTGCCCTCCAGCGGGTCCACCGCGATCTCGCATGGCATTCCGCCTGTGCCCAGCACCTCGCCCACGTACAGCTCCGGGGCCTCATCCTTCTCGCCCTCGCCGATGATGACCTCACCGGTGATGGGCATGGCGCCGAACTCCCTGCGCATGGCATCGACCGCGGCGCCGTCCGCAGCGTGGCGATCGCCCTGGCCCACCCAGCGGGCCGAGGCCAGCGCGGCCTGCTCGGTAACGCGCAGGAAGTCGGTGGCTGGGACGATCAGGTGCCCGTCCAGCGATGCGGGCACGGGCGCGGGCACGTCATTCGTTGTCATGCGCCCCTCCGGGCGAGGCGGGCGGCGTGGTCCTTGTTGAACTGCTCGATGCCGGCTGCCGTGAGCGGATGATTGAGCATCTGGTGGAACACCTTCGGCGGGATGGTGGCGATGTCGGCACCCATGCGGGCGGCCTCCATCACGTGCACCGGGGTGCGCACGCTGGCCGCCAGCACCTCGGTGTCGAAGTCCGATGCGTCGAAGGCCTCGACGATCTCGGCCAGGTGCCCCAGGCCGTCCTCGTTGATGTCGTCGTACCGGCCGATGAATGGCGACACGAACGCGGCGCCCGCAGAGGCCGCGAGGATCGCCTGGTTCGCCGTGAAGCACAGGGTCATGTTCACCCGGATGCCATCGCGCGCCAGCACCGACGTGGCGCTGAGTCCCTCGCGGCTGGTGGGCAGCTTCACCACGATGCGCGGGTCCATTGCCGCCAGCCTGCGGCCCTCGCTGATCATGGTGGGCACGTCGTCTGCCACCACCTCGGCCGACACCGGGCCGTCGACCAGCTCGCAGATGCGCCGGTAGATCTCGTCTTCGTCACCCTCCACCTGCGAGAGCAGGGTCGGGTTGGTGGTGGCGCCGCTCAGCACCCCCCACGATGCGATCTCCTCGATGTCGGCGAGGTTCGCGGTGTCGATGTACAGCTTCACGGTGGGCCTCCGGAGGCGAGAACGCGTCCCGGCGAGGCTACCAGCCGGGTTACGCGGCCCTTCGCCGACGAATGACCCCGGCAAGCCAGAGACCGGAGGCGCCCGTGACCAGCCCGCCCGCCACCACGAGGAAGATGGCGATGGTGAGGCTGTCGGTGCCACCGGGCTCCGCGCCCGGCGGGTATGCCCCCTGCGCCGCCGGCGCCCAGCGCACGCGCATGCCGCTGTTCCACGATGGGGTGAGGTACTCGGGATCGGCGCAGTCGGTGCGGCCAGACGCCGCGCAGGCCAGGTAACGAGCGCGGCTTCGCCGGTTGGCGGCCTGCACCGCGTCGGGGCTCACCGTCCAGCGGAACTCCCGGCCGTCGGCCATGAGCGGCACGCTGCGGGCCACCACCCTGCCGTCGTCGTTGATGTTGCCCGTGGGCGTGGCCGAGCACGTCTGCACCCTGCCGATGCGCGCGCATGCTCCGAAGGCGCCGGTGGGATAGAAGAGCACCCAACGGGCCTCGGGCCCCTGCAGGGCGGTCTCCACCTGCCCGCGGTTCACGAACCCCGCCACGCCACCGACGAGCAGAAGCAGGCCGAAGAGAACCCCCACCGCCGGCCAGATGGCCTTCCCGATGCCCCGCATGGGGCGCCACTCTGGCATATGCTCGCCCCCGTGCCGTTGCGCTTCTCCCTGCCGATCCTCGTCTTCGTGGCCGGGGCCTCCACCCTGGCCGCCGAGCTCACCGGCGCCCGGCTGCTGGCCCCCTGGTTCGGCGCGAGCAACCTGGTATGGGCCAACGTGATCGGGCTCACCCTCATCTACCTGTCGCTGGGCTACTGGCTGGGCGGCAAGGCCGCCGACCGCTGGCCCAACCCCAGGGTGCTGGCCGGCGTGGTCATCGTGGCGGCCATCACCGTGGCCATCCTGCCCCTCGCCCTCACGCCGGTGTTCCAGGCGGCCCAGGGGGCGTTTGCCGATCTATCGGCCGGTGCGTTCGTGGCGTCGTTCGTGGGCACGATGCTCATGTTCCTGGTGCCCATCACCCTGCTGGGCACGGTGTCGCCGTGGGCCATCCGCCTGTCGGTGAAGGATGTGGAGACCGCCGGGTCGGTGGCCGGGCGCCTCTACGCCATCTCGACCGTGGGAAGCATCATCGGCACGTTCCTGCCGGTGCTGGTGCTGGTGCCCGCCATCGGCACGCGCCGCACGCTGTTCCTCATCGCCGCCGTGCTGGCGCTGGCCGCCGTACCGCTGCTGGGCGCCAGGGCGATTGCCGTGCCCGTGGTGCTGGTGGGGATGATGTTCCTGCCGGTGGGCACCATCAAGCAGGAGCCGGGTGAGAAGGTGCTGTTCGAGGCCGAGAGCCCGTACCAGTACGTGCAGGTGTCCGAGGCGGCGGATGGCCAGCGGATACTCAGGCTGAACGAGGGCTGGGCTCTGCACTCGGTGGTACCCGCCGGAGGTGGCGCGCTCACGGGGGGCTACTGGGACGCCTTCCTCACCCTGCCACTGCTCACCGGCACGCCGGACGCCCGCATCGCGATCCTCGGCAACGCCGGCGGAACCACCGCGCGATCGTTCAGGCTGACGTCGCCGCAGGTGCGCATAGACGGCGTGGAGATCGACCCGGTGGTCACCGAGGCCGGGAACCGGTACCTCGACATGGCCGGGCCCAACCTCACCACCCACGAGGCCGACGCCAGGTTCTGGCTGGCCGGCGACCGCGGGCCGTTCGACGCCGTGATCGTGGACGCCTACCGGCAGCCGTACATCCCCTTCCACCTCTCCACCGTGGAGTTCTTCGGGGAAGTGCGCGACCGGCTTGCGCCAGGGGGCGTTGCAGCCATCAACGTGGGCACCCCGCCGGACCAGACCGAGGTGGTCGACCGCATCGCATCGACCATGCGCAGCGTGTTCCCCACGGTGCTCACGGCCCGCTACGGCGAGTTCAACAGTGTGGTGCTGGGGTTCATGGATGCCGCCGACGCGGCGGACGCCCGCGCCAGGCTGGCCCGCGCCACCGGCGACACCGCGGTAGCCGCGCGAATCCTGTCTCCCCTGCTCACCGAGGTTCCGGCGGGGGGCGATGTGTTCACCGACGACCACGCCCCGGTGGAGCAGCTGACCGACGGGGCAATCCTCGACTACCTCAACAAGGGCGCACCGGGCGCCTGAGGAGTCTGCCCGGTGACGCCGGTGCAACGGCGTCGTGACACGCCGGGGGCCGCGACCTACCCTGACGGCATGACCTTCGCACGCATCGCCAGCGTCACGGTTCCGGTGTCCGATGTCGAGCGCGCCCTCGGCCTCTACCGGGACGTCCTCGGCTTCACGGTATTCCGGGACCTGCTCGCCGGGTCACCGGCACGCACCATCCACCTCACCGCGCCTGCCGGGGGCTCCGTCATCATCCTCGTGCCGGGATCCATCGATGCACCGGTCGGCTCCCTTCGCGGAGCGACCCTGCAGGTGAACGACATGGATGACGCGCTCGGGCGCCTTCTGTGGGCCAACATCGCCCCCGTCTGGCGTGACGCCGGGGCCCCGGGTGGCCCCGCCGCCCAGTTCACGGATCCCGACGGGAACGTGTGGACGCTCTGGCAACCACTGCCGCAGTTCGCGGCCATCGCCGCGTAGGACGGCCGTGGGCTCCTAGCCCGGGGTGCGCGACAGGCGGGCGCCCTCGGTGCCCTGCCACCGGGCCCGGATTCCCGTGGGGGCGATGCGCTCCACACGCACGTCCGCCGTGACCCCGGCCCCCGCGAGCGCCGCGCGGGCCGCGTCGGCGATGTCCGACGCCTCGCGCGGAGTGACCCACATCACCATGCTCGGGCCCGAGCCCGACACCGTGACCCCCAGCAACCCGCGGTGCCCGATGGCGCGCAGCGCATCAAGCCCCGGGCACAGCGGACCGCGGTGGGGCTCGTGCAGCCTGTCGGACAGGAACTCGGGGATCTCATCGACATAACCGCGCTCCAGCGTGAGCAGCAGCCCCGCAGTGGCCGAGATGGAATATGCGGCGTCCGCGAGGGGTACGTGCGACGGCATGGCCGTGCGGGCCTCGTCGGTGGACACGCGCGACTCAGGGATCACCACCACGAGGGCAAGACCATCCGGCGGGTTCACGCGCAGGGCGCGGGGGCCCGGCACAAGGGCGGTGATGCCGCCGTCGAGGCAGGCCGCGGCATTGTCGCCGTGGCCCTCGAACCCGATCGCCCGGGCCAGGATGTCGGAGGGACTCCACCGCAGAGTGCCGAGCGCGTTTGCCGCGACGAGTCCCGCGCATACCGCGGCGGCGGAGGAGCCCAGACCACGGCCGAATGGAATGCGGTTGCGACAGACGATCTCGAGGCCGTCGAGTTCACCGATCCCCGCCGCAAGCGCACGGCACACCAGGTTCGTGGCGTCCGCGGGAACCTCCCCGGCACCCTCCCCCTCCACGTGCACCGCGAGTGGCCCGGGCCGGCGGGTGATGACCACCTCGTTCGCCAGATCGAGCGCGAGGGCGAGTACGTCGAATCCCGGGCCCAGGTTGGCCGAGGTGGCCGGAGCGGTGATGCTCAGCACCTCTGCCTCATCCGCCATAGAGGGCCTCCTCTGCCGCGGCGTACTGCGCGGGGATCTCCGTGACGCTGCCGCTCTGGGCGATGGCGGTGTCGGGGTCCTTCAGTCCGTTGCCGGTGAGCACGCACACAACGCGCTCCCCCGGCGCGAAGCGCCCGGCGGCATGGGCCTTGATGAGCCCGGCCACGCTCGACGCCGATGAGGGCTCGCAGAACACGCCCTCGCTCGACGCGAGCATTCGGTAGGCAGCGAGGATCTCACCATCGGTGACGAGGTCCACGCCGCCGCCCGAGTCGGTCATTGCGGTCAGCGCCTGCTCGCCGCGCACGGGGTTGCCGATGCGGATCGCGGTGGCGATGGTCTCGGGCGCGGTCACGACCTCCCCGTGCACGAGGGGCGCAGCGCCCTCCGCCTGAAAGCCCATCATCCGGGGCAGGCGGTGCGAAAGGCCGGCTTCGCGGTACTCGTTGAAGCCCATCCAGTAGGCGGAGATGTTGCCCGCATTGCCCACAGGGATGCAGAGGGCGTCGGGCGCGTCGCCCAGCGCGTCACACACCTCGAAGGCCGCGGTCTTCTGCCCCTCGAGCCGGTACGGGTTGAGGGAGTTCACGAGCGCGATGGGGTGCTTCTCCGAGAGTTCGCGCACGATGCGCAGGGCGTCGTCGAAGTTGCCGTCAACGGCCAGGACCTTCGCCCCGTAGATGAGCGCCTGAGCCAGCTTGCCAAGCGCGATCTTGCCGCCCGGGATGATGACGGCGCAGGTGAGGCCCGCGCGCGCGGCATACGCGGCGGCGGCGGCGGACGTGTTCCCGGTGCTCGCGCATATGACGGCGGTGGCGCCCTCCTCCACGGCCTTCGACATGGCGAAGCACATGCCGCGGTCCTTGAACGACCCCGTGGGGTTCAGCCCCTCCAGCTTCACGTGCACGTCGAGTTCGAGGCACTCCGAGAGCTTCGTGAGAGGCACGAGCGGGGTGGCGCCCTCCCCCATGCTGATGACGGGCGTGGCGTCGGTGATCGGGAGGAAGTCGCGGTAGCGCTCGATGAGCGGCATGCCGCGAAGGGCGGAGGCGCTCACGACGGGGCCTCCCCGCTTCCCACCACGTGGATGAGCACGGGGTCGGCGCCCACCTCCGGCATCTCGCGAAGGCGTGCCAGCGCATCGTGCACCAGCGCCTCCGGCGTGCGATGCAGGATCATCACAAGGCGCGCTCCGGCTCCCTCACCGCGCTGGACCACCGTGAGGATCGACACGCCGCTCTCACCCAGCACGGCGGAGATCCGTGCAAGAACTCCCGGCTCGTCAGCCACCTGCAGGCGGAGGTAGAACGCGCTCTCGAGTGCGCCCTCGGCGGCCATCGGGCGTCCGGCATCGGCGAGGGCCCCACCCAGGAATGATCCGGGCCTGCTGCCGAGGATCGACAGCATGTCGGAGACCACCGCAGAGGCCGTCTCCGTGCCACCGGCGCCCGGGCCCACCAGCATGATCTGGCGCACCATCGTGCTCTCGAGCAGCACGGCATTATCGGCGCCGCCCACCGCTGCCAACGGGTGGTCGCCCGGCACCAGGGCGGGGTGCACGCGCACCGACACGGCACCGTCCACAAGGCGCGCCACGCCGAGCAGCTTCATGACGAAGCCGAGTTCGTGCGCGATGTCCACGTCGTCACCCTGCAGATCATCGATTCCCGCGTAGGGAACGTCGTCGATGAGCACGCGGGTGTGGAATGCGATGGACGACAGGATGGCCATCTTGGCCGCGGCATCACCGCCGCCCACGTCCTCGGTGGGATCGGCCTCGGCGTAGCCCAGGTCCTGCGCCTGGCGCAGGGCATCGGCGTATGACATGCCGCTGCGGCGCATCTCGGTGAGGATGTAGTTGGTCGTGCCGTTGACGATCCCCATCACCGACTCGATCTCGGCGGCGAGCAGAGATTCACGCAGCACCTTGATGACCGGAATGGCCGCGCACACGGAGGCCTCGAACCGGATCTCGCTGCCCCCGGCCTCAGCGGCCGCGAGAAGGTCGGGCGCGTGGCGGGCAAGAAGCTGCTTGTTGGCGGTCACCACGGAGGTGCCGCTGCCGAGCGCCCGCCGCAGCCACTCATGGGTGGGATCGACGCCGCCCATCACCTCGATGATGATGTCGAGGGAATCGTCGCCGAGGATGTCCTCGGGGTCGGTGGTGAGCACCGCCGGGTCGACGCCGGGTCGGTCGGCCTGCGTGTCGCGCACCAGCACCGTCACCACCTCGAGGCGATGCCCCGTGGCGCGCTCGATGGTGACCGAGGTGTCGCTCAGGATGCGCAGCACGCCCTGGCCCACGGTGCCACAGCCCAGCATGCCGATGCGCACGACGTCGCTCACAGGTCCCTCGCCACCAGTTCGGCATAGGTCTCGCGTCGCACCACGGCAGTCGCCGTGCCGTTGTCCACGAACACCACGGCGGGGCGCGTGACGCCGTTGTAGTTGCTGGCCATCGCAACGCCGTATGCCCCGGTCGCGGGCAGGCACACCAGGTCGCCCGCCGCGATGGGCGGCAGGTGCGCCTCCTGGATCAGCACGTCACCGCTCTCGCAGTGCTTGCCCACCAGGCGCAACGTGCCGGTGGGCTCGGCCTCGGGACGCTCGGGAAGCAGCGCCTCGTACACCGCGCCGTAGAGCATCGGGCGCATGAGGTCGCTCATCCCGCCGTCCACGGCCGCATAGCGGCGCACGCCGGGGATGTCCTTGGTCCCGGTCACCCGGTAGACGGTCAGGCCGGCCCGGCCCACCATGCTGCGCCCCGGCTCCACCATCACGCGCGGGCGGTCAAGCCCTGCGGCGTCCCACTCGGCGAACACCGCCTCCATCACCGTGTCGGCGTACTCCTCCACCGACGGCGGATCGTCCTCGCGGGTGTAGGCGATGCCGAGCCCCCCGCCCATGTCCATGATGCGCAGGTCGTCCCCACCCTGATCCCTCACGAACGCCGCGAGCAACTGGGCCGCCACGCGGTAGGCGCCGATCTCGAAGATCTGCGAGCCGATGTGGCAATGCAATCCGACGAGATTGATGTTGCCGGCGGCGCGTGCGGCCACCACCGCCGCTTCTGCCAGCCCGCCCTCGAGCGAGAACCCGAACTTGCTGTCGAGCTGCCCCGTCGAGATGTAGGCGTGCGTGGAGGGCTTGACCCCGGGGGTCACGCGTATGAGCACATCCTGGGTCACGCCGCGCTCACCCGCGAGGCGGTCGAGCAGCCCGATCTCATCGAGGCTGTCGAGCACGATCAGACCCACGCCCGCGTGCAGGGCCTCGTCGATCTCCCGCGCGTCCTTGGCGTTCCCGTGCATCACGATCTTCTCGGCGGGGAACCCGGCGTGCAGCGCCATGAAGAGTTCGCCCCCCGAGGCCACGTCCACCCGCAACCCCTCCTCATGGGCCATGCGCAGGAACGCCTGCGCCCAGAAGGCCTTGCTGGCATAGATGACCTCGGCCCCGGGATCGTGCGCGCGGAAGGCGGTGAGGTACCTGCGCATGGTGTCGCGCAGGAGCCCTCCGTCATAAATGACGAGCGGGGTCCCGTACTCCTCGGCCAGCGCGACCACGTCGCATCCGCCGACCTCGAGGTGCCCTCCCGGGGTCGTGGTGGCCGACGGCGGAAGGACCTGTGAAAGAGGCTGCATAAGCCGGGGGACAGTAGCAATGCGGGCTAGGCTCGGGTGGCCATGGATACGCCCCTCGAGCGTGTGCGCGTGCCATCCCGTGACGGTCGGCCGCTGTCCGCCCTTCTTGCCGAAGGCGAGGTCGGCGCGCCCGGCGTGGTGATTTTGCACGGGTACGGCAGCCGCAAGGACAACCACGTCGACTTCGCCCGCCGCCTCACCGCCCGTGGCCTGTGGGTGCTCGTACCCGACCTGCGAGGCCACGGCGACACTCCGGGGCCCATGGATGCCGGCATGCCCGGCGACGTCCTTTCGTCGCTCGATGCCCTTGTTGCCCGTGGTGCGGGGCCCCTCGGCATCCGCGGATCCTCGATGGGCGGATTCCTCGCGCTGACCTGCGCACCGATGCACACCGACGTGCGGGCCGTCGTGGCCATCTGCCCCGCGCGGCCCGAGTCACTGGCACGACGACTCGGGGATGACTGGCCCCTGCGCCATCCGCTCGGCACCTCCACATGGCGCCATGACGGCATCGCACGGGGCTTCTGGCATGCGGCGGGAGACGACGTGGTGCCGTGGTCGAACACCTTCCACCTGCACTCGCGGGCACATCAGCCCAAGCACCTGCGCATCGCGATGGGCGGCAGCCACCAGAGCCTGCAGCATGACCCGCGCATCCAGGCGGAGACGGCCGACTTCCTCGCGGGTGCGCTCCGGCCGCCGGAGCAGCGCGTATGACCACCCCGGGTGGCATTTCGTGAGCGCAGCGGCCGACCTGGAGGCGCTCGGCCGCGACGTGGCCGGATGCACGCGCTGCCCCCGGCTGGTCGCCTGGCGTGTCGCCGCCGGCGAGGACCCCCCGGCCCGGTACCGCGGCGAGCGCTACTGGTCGCGCGGCGTGCCCGGATTCGGCGACGACGACCCCTGGCTGTTCATCGTGGGCCTCGCCCCCGCCGCCCACGGGGCAAACCGCACCGGACGCATGTTCACGGGTGACCGCAGTGCCGACTTCCTCATGGCGGCCCTGCACCGTGCCGGCCTCGCGAACCAGCCCGGGTCGGTGTCGCGCGACGACGGCCTGCGTCTCACCGGCTGCCGCATGAGCGCCGTGGTGCGCTGCGCGCCCCCGGCCAACCGGCCGACCACCGACGAACGCGATGCGTGCATCCCCTTTCTCGCGAGGGAGCTCGACCTCTGCCCGAGGTCGAAGGTGGTGCTGGCCCTCGGCGCCTTCGCGTGGGACGGCGTGCTTCGCGTGCTCGCCGCTCGCGGTGACGCCATCGCCCGGCCCCGCCCGCGCTTCTCGCACGGTGCGGAGACCGAGGTGGGCGACCTCACCCTGCTCGGCACCTACCACCCCAGTCAGCAGAACACCTTCACCGGTCGGCTCACGCCCGGCATGCTCGATGCCGTGCTGGCCCGGGCCGGGGAGATGGCCCCCGCCACGTGAGTGCGGGACGTCCGCGACCGGCGTGAACCGGCCCTGAACGCGCCGAGGGCCCGGGCGGAATGGTCCGACCGGGCCCTCGAGGACGGTGACGGCAGTGGAGTCGAGGGAGCGAGTACGCCCACACCCCCGGCTGCAGCTGCTCATCAGGGGAATCGCTCCCTACCTGCCGCCACCTACGCAAATATGGTCAGCGCTTATTGGGACCACCTCCTTTCAGCGATGCGCAGATTCTAGGTCGGCGCGCCGGACGCACAAGGAGGATCAGTCGGTAAGCACATCCCGCAGGGCGGACAGAACGCGGTTCAGTTCATCGCCGGTGATCACCAGCGGCGGGAGGAAGCGCAGGGTGCGCGGGGAGGTGTTGTTCACCAGGAACCCGCGCTCGAGCATGGATCCCACGGCGTCCGCAGCGGTGCCCGAGGGGAGGTCAATGGCGCACATGAGCCCCCTGCCGCGGGCCGCGGTGGCGAGGCCGTCATCCACAAGAGCCTGCAGGCCGGCGAGGAAGCACGCGCCCTCCGTGCGCACGTGATGCTGCAGCGCGGGGTCGTCGAGAACACGTGCCGCCGCGAGGGCCGAAGCACATGCCAGCGGACTGCCCGCAAATGTCGATCCGTGGTCACCGGGTTGGAAGGTGTCGTCAATGCCCGGGCGGGCCGTGATGGCCCCGATGGGGAAGCCACCCCCCAGGCTCTTGGCGAGGCACATGACGTCGGGCTCGATGCCCATGTCCTGGTAGGCGTAGAGGGGCCCGGTGCGCGACATACCGGTCTGGATCTCATCGACGATGAGCAGCGCACCCGTCTGATCGGCGAGCTCGCGGGCAAGCCGTACGAACGACTCCTCGAGCGGGTAGACGCCGCATTCGCCCTGCACCGGTTCGATCGCGATGGCGCACGTGCGGTCGGTCACCGCCGCGCGCAGGGCCTCGTGGTCGTTGCGCTCCACATGCATGAAGCCCGGGAGCATCGGCTTGAAGGCCTCCTGCTTGCCCGGCTGGCCGGTCATGGCGAGGGAGCCCATGGTGCGTCCATGGAACCCGTCGACGAGCGCCACCACCTCGGTGCGGCCCGGGCCGCCGTGCTTGCGCGCCAGCTTGAGGGCCGCCTCCGCCGCCTCGGCGCCCGAATTGCAGAAGAAGACGCGACCACCCATGGAGGTATCGCGGATCCACTCCGCGAGTTCGATCATGGGGTCGGTGTAATAGAGGTTGGACGTGTTGATGAGCACGCCCGCCTGCTCGCGGATGGCCGCAACGACGTCGGGGTGGCAGTGCCCGGCGTTGATCATCGAGATTCCCGACATGCAGTCGAGGTATCCCCGCCCCTCGGGGTCGTAGAGCCAGGCGCCCTCGCCCCGCACGAACTCCACGGGGTACCGGCCGTAATTGCGCATGAGCGCGGCGCGCTCGCGCTCGATGGTCTCCTCGCGGATCACTCCGCGGTGACCATCGTGCCCAGGCCCTCCTCCGTGAAGAGCTCCATGATCACCGAGTGGGGCACGCGGCCATCGACGATCTGCGCGGCCTCCACGCCGCCCGCCAGCGCGTCGCATACGGCCGACAGCTTGGGGATCATCCCCGAGTCGATCGAATCAGAGGCGAGCATGGACCTGACATCACCCGCCGTGCAGCGGCCGATGAGGGTGCTCTTGTCGTCGAAGTCCTCGTACACGCCCTCGACGTCGGTGAGGAAGATCACGCGCCGCGCGCCGAGGGCGGATGCCAGGGCTCCCGCCACCGTATCGGCGTTGATGTTGTAGCTCTGGCCCGCGTCATCCACTCCCACTGATGCCACGACCGGCACGAACTCGTCGAGGTGCCCGAGGATGCCGGGGTTGATGCGGGCCACCTCGCCCACGAAACCGAGGTCCCCACCTGGTGACGTGGCCTTTCCGGCCTCGATCAGCCGGCCGTCGTCGCCGGAGAGACCCACGGCCTCCACCCCGGCCACGTGCAGCTGGGCCACGATCTCCTTGTTGACCTTGCCGATGAGCACCATCTTCACGAGTTCCATGGTGGGCTCGTCGGTCACCCGCAGGCCGTCGACGAAGCTCACGTCGAGACCCAGCCGGGCGGAGTAGCTGGAGATGTCGGGGCCGCCACCATGCACCACGACGGGGTTCATCCCCACGAACTTCAGCAGCGCGATGTCGCGCGCGAATGACGCCTTGAGCTCGGGCTTCGTCATGGCGGCGCCGCCGTACTTCACGACCACCGTCGCGCCCGCGAACTCGCGGATGTACGGCAGGGCCTCGAGCAGCACCGCCGCCCGCGCCTCCACCTCTGCCCGCTCCGGAAGATGATCCCTGCGACTGGTCTTGCCCATAGGGGCCGCACGGTACCAGCCGCCAGACGGCGCACCGGCGCCGTGCGCTCCCGCCGGGGGGGTGTGGCCGCTCGCTAGGTGCGGTAGTCGGCGTTCACCGAGATGTAGCCGTGGCCCAGGTCGCTCGCGAACAGCTCGGCGTGGCCCGGGCCCCGGCCAAGCCCCACCTGCATCTCGTATTCAGGCCGCGCCATGACCTCGGCGATGCCGGCACCGTCGGGCAGCACGCCGTCGAAGCGAAGGGTGAAGTCGATGTGCCCACCGGTACGGGCGAGAGCCTGCCCCACCGCCTGATTCACGCGGCCCCAGTTGGCATCGCGGCCGTACACGGCGGTCCGCACCAGCGCGCTCTCGCCCACCGCGCGCACCACGCGCTCGGCCTCCTCCTCATCCAGGGCACCCTCCACCACAACGCGCACTGCGTGCTCGGCGCCCTCGCCATCCTTCACCATGAGAATGGCGAGATACCGGCAGATGGCGCGCAGCGCCTCGCCGAACCGCACGAGGTCGTCGCCCTCAAGCGGCGGCCCCTCGCCGTTGGCCAGCACCAGCAGGGTGTCGCTGGGGCTCATCTGGCCGTCCACGCTGATGCGGTTGAACCCACTGCCTGCTGCCACGCGCGTGAGCGCCAGCAGGTCGTCCGGCAGCACGCAGGCGTCGGTGGTGACGTAGGCGAGCATCGTGGCCATGTCGGGACGGATCATCCCTGCGCCCTTCGCGGCCGCGCCGATGGTGACCTCGCCACCCGCGAGCGCGAGACGGAACGTGCCGCCCTTGACGAAGGCGTCCGTGGTGCGGATTGCCTCGCCGAAGTCAGGCCCGCCGCCTGAAGCCAATGCGGCGGCGGCGGCGTCCATGCCCGCGGTCAGCAGCTTCATGGGCAGGCGCTCGCCGATGACCCCGGTGGAGCACACCGCAAGGCTTCCCACCGGCACTCCGGCGGCCGCCGCTGCCGTCTCCCCCATGGCCCGGGCATCCACGATGCCCTGCTCTCCCGTTGCCGCATTGGCGCACCCGCTGTTCACCACCACGCCGCGCAGGCTGCCCGAGTGGAGTGTGCGCGTGTAGATGACGGCAGCCGAGGGAAGCGCGCTCGGGGTGTCGACGATGGCCGAGGCCGTGGGGCGATCGCTCATCAGCAGTCCCAGGTCGAGAAGTCCCTCGCCCTTGAGCCCTGCCGCCACGCCCGCAGCGCGGAACCCGGAGGGCGCCGTCACGCCGGTGCCATCCACCCGGGTGAGGCCCTCCGGCGCGCCGATCCAGTCGACGCGCTCCACCGGGGACCAGTCGGTCAGAGCAGGCCCTCGGTCTCCGGCCGGCCGGCCATGAGGTTCAGGTTCTGCACTGCCTGCGACGCGGCGCCCTTCATGAGGTTGTCGATGACACCGAAGGAGATGAGCCGCCCCGTGGCCTCGTCCACCATGGGGCACACCTGCGCGAAGTTGTTGTGCTGCACGGCGTGCATGCCCGGAGGCGTGTCCACCACCTCCACGAACGGTGCGTCGGCATAGAAGTCGTCGTACAGGGCATGGAGGTCCGTCTGCGATGGCACGTCGCCCACGATGCGCGCGTACACCGATGACAGCAGCCCGCGGTCGACCGGCACCAGGTGCGGGGTGAACGTGACCGGGGCGCCGATCTCCTGCGCGATCTCCGGCGTGTGCCGGTGTGCCAGCACCTTGTACGCGCGCACGCTCTCGGCGACCGACGAGTAGTGAACGTCGGGAGTGGGCGTCTTGCCGGCACCGCTCACGCCACTCTTTGCGTCCACCACGATGTCGGTGAGGCGGCCCTTCAGCGGAAGCATGGCCAGCAAGGAGGCCGTGGGGTAGCAGCCGGGGTTCGCCACCACGCGCGCGGTGCGGATGGCCTCGCGGTTCACCTCGGGGAGGCCGTACACGGCCTCGGCCAGCAGGTCGGGGCGAGGGTGCGCAAACCCGTACCACTCCGGGTACGCAGCCGGATCGTTCAGGCGGTGATCGGCTGACACATCAACCACGCGCACGCCGCGATCCACCAGCTCACCCACCACCACGGCGGCCTCGGC
>JBIIQA010000106.1:0-5177 GCA_044342355.1 Miltoncostaeaceae bacterium
CGCAGTCGCGTCACGCAATGATGTATCGAAAGGGTCCGCTGAGCGGGCCCTTTCGCGTTCAGGTGGGCGTTTCGAGGGCCTGTGCGCGCCACCGGGTGCAGACCCTGTTCCCCGCCGTGCTGCCGGGCCCCAGCCTTACTGTTTACTAACGCAGATGACTTGATACTGATGCGCTCATATTATTGAATGCACCTTGTATCCAGACCGGCCCGGGGTTTCCGGGCCACATTCATGTCACGCAGCAGGAGGCAATTCACTTCATGGGCAAGACGATCGGAATCGATCTCGGCACCACCAACTCGGCCATGGCCGTTCTCACGGGCGGCGAGCCCGAGGTCATCCCCAACGCGGAGGGCGGTCGTACGACCCCGTCGGTCGTCGCATTCACGTCCGGCGGCGAGCGCCTCGTGGGCGCCGTTGCGCGCCGGCAGGCGGTGACCAATCCGCAGAACACGGTGTTCAGCGTCAAGCGCTTCATGGGCCGCGACGTGTCCGAGGTCGACGAGGAGCAGACGATGGTCCCGTACGGGGTCGTCCCGGGCCCGAGCGGAGACGTGCGGATCAAGGCCGGCGACAAGGAGTGGTCGCCGCCGGAGGTCAGCGCGATGATCCTGCAGAAGCTCAAGCAGGACGCCGAGGCGTTCCTCGGTGAGGACGTGGACGGCGCGGTCATCACCGTGCCCGCCTACTTCAACGATGCCCAGCGCCAGGCCACCAAGGATGCCGGCACGATCGCCGGCCTCGAGGTCAAGCGCATCATCAATGAGCCCACCGCGGCCGCTCTGGCCTACGGGCTCGACAAGGAAACCGACCGCACCATCCTGGTGTTCGACCTCGGTGGCGGCACCTTCGATGTGTCGATCCTCGAGATCGGCGACGGTGTGTTCCAGGTGAAGGCCACCAACGGTGACAACCACCTGGGCGGCGACAACTTCGACAAGGCCGTCGTCGACTGGATGGTCGCCGAGTTCAAGCAGTCGCAGGGCATCGACCTGAGCCAGGACCCCATGGCGCTCCAGCGCCTGTACGAGGCGGCCGAGAAGGCCAAGATCGAACTCTCCACCACCACTCAGGCCCAGATCAACCTGCCGTTCATCACGGCGGACGCCTCGGGCCCCAAGCATCTCGACCTCTCGCTCACGCGGGCGAAGTTCGAGGAGCTCACCCACGACCTGCTGCAGCGCCTCGAGGGGCCCACGAAGAAGGCCCTCGCCGATGCGGGCATGACGGGATCGGACATCGAGCACGTGGTGCTCGTGGGCGGCATGACCCGCATGCCGGCCGTGCAGGAGCGCGTCAAGGAGGTCACGGGCAAGGACCCGCACAAGGGCGTGAACCCCGATGAGGTGGTCGCCGTCGGCGCCGCGATTCAGGCCGGCGTGCTCGCGGGCGAGGTCAAGGACGTCCTGCTGCTCGACGTCACGCCTCTGTCGCTCGGCATCGAGACCAAGGGCGGGGTGTTCACCAAGCTCATCGAGCGCAACACCACGATCCCCACGAAGAAGAGCGAGGTGTTCTCGACGGCGGAGGACAGCCAGAGCCAGGTGGAGATCCACGTGCTGCAGGGCGAGCGCGAGATGGCCTCGTTCAACCGCACTCTGGGTCGCTTCAACCTGACCGGCATCCCGTCGGCCCCGAGCGGTACGCCGCAGATCGAGGTCACGTTCGATATCGACGCGAACGGAATCGTTCACGTGTCGGCGAAGGACCGGGGCACCGGCAACGAGCAGAAGATCGAGATCAAGTCGTCCTCCGGCCTGTCGGATGACGAGGTCAAGCAGATGGTGGACGAGGCCGAGGTGCACGCCGACGAGGACAAGCGCCTCCGTGCGCTGGCTGACGCCCGCAACCAGAGCGAAGCCCGCGTGCACGAGGCGGAGCGCCAGCTCAAGGACCACGGCGACAATGTCGACGAGGCCCTCACCGCGGAACTCGGTGCGGCCATCACGGCCGCGCGGGAGAGCCAGTCGGCCGAGGACCCGGCGTCCATCGAGGCGGCGACCGAGGCCGTCACGCAGGCGCTGCACAAGGTGTCGGAGCAGGTGTACCAGCGCGCTGCCGCAGAGCAGCAGGGCGCAGGTGACCAGGCCGAGGAGACGGTGGAGGATGCCGACTACGAGGTCATCGATGAGGACGAGCCGGCCAACAAGGCCTAGGGGAATCCCGTTGACCGATCCCACGAATGAGTCGATCGCTCCTGAGGAGCCCGAGGTCCCCGCCGAGGAGGCGGGGGCCCCGGGCTCCGACGGGATAGCGCCCGACGACACCATTGATGAGATGGCGCAGCTGACGCGCGAGCGCGACGACTACCTCGACCAGCTCAAGCGCGCCCGCGCCGATTTCGACAACTACCGCAAGCGCGTCGAGCGCGAGCGGCCACTGCTGGCGGAGGCCGGCGTGCGTGACCTCGTGGCCGAGCTCCTGCCCGTCCTCGACAATCTCGAGCGCGCGCTGGAGGCACTGGTGGCTGCCGGCGATGAGGGTGCCACCGGCATCGTCGCCGGGGTCGACATGGTGCGGCAGCAGCTCGGTGGCCTTCTGGCCGGGCGCGGGGTGGAGGAGATCCCCGCCGCCGGGGAGGTGTTCGACCCCACCGTGCATGAGGCGGTGCAGGGCGTTCCGTCACCCGACCACCCGGAGGGCACCGTCATCGCCGTGGTGGAGCGCGGCTACCGCATGTCGCAGGCCGTCATCCGGCCGGCGCGCGTGGTGGTGTCGCAGGGAGGGGAGCAGAGCTGAACGACAAGGACCTCTACGCGGTCCTCGGCATCCCGGAAACGGCGGACGACGAGGCCATCAAGAAGGCCTACAGGGCGCTGGCGCGCAAGCACCACCCGGATGCCAACCCCGATGACCCGTCCGCCGAGGAGCGGTTCAAGGAGATCTCGCACGCCCACGACGTCCTCTCCGATGCGGAGAAGCGCCGTGAGTACGACGCCGAGCGGCAGTACGCCCGGATGGGCGGCGTCCGGCATGGCGCAGGTGGACAGGGCGGCGGGGCGGGTGGCTTCGGCGACTTCGGCGACATCTTCGGGTCGGTGTTCGGTGGCGGGGGTGGCCAGGGAGGCGGTCGCGGCCGCCGTGGGGGCGCGCCTCGCCGCGGGCAGGACCTCGAGGTGGAGGTGACCCTCTCCTTCGACCAGGCAATGGCCGGCGCCGAGGTGCCGGTGACGCTTGAGAAGACCGACGCCTGCACCACCTGCGCGGGATCGGGCGCGAAGCCCGGCACCTCGCCCCGCCTGTGCACCGCGTGCGATGGCCGAGGCTCGGTGGGCCGTGACATCGGCGGCTTCTCCATTCCCGAGGCCTGTCCCGAGTGCGGTGGCGCGGGCACGGTGATTGAGGATCCCTGCCCCGACTGCCGCGGCAGTGGGGTGACGTCGGCCGAGCGGCGCATTCGCGTGCGCATCCCCGCCGGTGCCAAGGATGGAACGCGCATCAAGCTGAAGGGCAAGGGCGGCGCCGGACCGCGGGGTGGCAGCCCGGGCGATCTGCACGTGATCACGCGCGTCATGCCCAGTCCGGTCTACACGCGCAAGGGGGACGACCTCGTGGTCGAGGTCCCCATCACTTTCGCCGAGGCCGCGCTCGGCGCCAAGATCGATGTGCCCACCCTCAGCGGGAAGGTGAAGATCACCGTTCCCGCAGGCAGCCAGGACGGTCGCACGCTGCGCGTGCCCGGGAAGGGCGCACCAAAGCTCAATGGACCCGGTACCGGCTCGCTGCTTGCGAAGCTTCGCCTCACCGTCCCGTCATCGCTGACGGACGAGCAGGCCGAGGCCCTTCGGGCCTTCGCCGACCTCGATGGGGCGGATCCCCGGGAGCGGCTGTTCCGATGACTCCCGCGCGCGACGACACGCGGCCCGTCTACATGATCGGCGTCGCCGCCGAGATGGCCGGTATGCATCCGCAGACGCTTCGCATGTACGAGCGCCGGGGGCTGGTTCAGCCCGGCCGCACCAAGGGGCACACACGCCTGTACTCCGAGGCCGATCTCGCGCGGCTGCGCCGCGTGCAGGTCCTGTCGGAGGGCGGTCTGAACCTGGCCGGCATCCAGCGGGTCATGGACCTCGAGAAACAGCTCGAGCGCGCCATGCAGCGCGTGCGTGAACTCGAGCGCGAGATGCAGGCCCGGATTGCCGAGCACGACCGCGTCGTCGCCGCGACGCGCCGGGCCATGTCGGCCGAGATCGTCCACGTGCGCAGGCCACCGGGTCCGCCGGCCGTGCGCGTGAAGCCCATCATTCCCGCGGGGCTCCGACCGGTGCCCCGCGACATGCAGACACGCGACCCGAGGAGGTCGAGCTGATGTCCGTTGACAAGCCCACTGAGCGCGCCGCAGAGGCACTCGGGGCAGCCCAGTCCCTTGCGGAGACGCGGGGAAACCAGATGGTCGAGCCCGAGCACCTGCTGCTCGCCCTGCTCGACCAGCCGGAGGGTGTGGTGCAGCCCATCGTCGAGCGGGCCGGCGCCACCCCGGCCGCACTTCGCGCGGCTGCCCATGCGGCCGTGGAGGCCCGCCCCACGGTCAGCGGCGCCAATGTCACCGTGGAGTTCTCCCCGGCGTTCAAGGCCGTCATCCGCCGTGCCGGCCAGGAGGCCGAGGCACTCACCGACGAGTACATCAGCACGGAGCACCTGCTGCTCGCGCTGGTGGATGGCGCCGGCATCGCCACGCAGGCCATGAACGACGCCGGGGTCACCCGTGCATCGCTGATGGATGCCCTCAAGCAGGTGCGTGGCTCGGCACGGGTCACCGACCCGAACCCCGAGGAGAAGTACCAGTCGCTCGAGAAGTATGGCCGCGACCTCACGGTGGCGGCGGCCCAGGGCAAACTCGACCCGGTCATCGGGCGTGACGAGGAGGTCCGCCGGATCATCCAGGTGCTGTCCCGTCGCACCAAGAACAACCCGGTGCTCATCGGCGAGCCGGGTGTCGGCAAGACGGCCATCGTGGAGGGCCTCGCGCAGCGCATCGTCGATGGCGATGTCCCGGAGGGGCTGATGGGCAAGCGCGTCATCTCACTCGACGTGGGCGCGCTGATTGCGGGATCGAAGTACCGCGGCGAGTTCGAGGACCGGCTGAAGGCCGTGCTCAAGGAGATTGCGGACGCCGAGGGCGAGATCATCCTGTTCATCGACGAGCTGCACACGATCGTGGGGGCGGGCAAGGCCGA
>JBIIQA010000107.1:0-5140 GCA_044342355.1 Miltoncostaeaceae bacterium
GGGGCGCATCGGCTTCGGCGGGAGCACCTGAGCTGCAACTCGGGCTCGTAGGACTCACCAACTCGGGAAAGACGGCGCTCTTCAACCTGGTGACAGGCGGGGCGGCGGAGGTCGCCCCGTATCCCTTCACCACGCGTGAACCCAATCGCGGGGTCGCCGACGTGCCCGACCCGCGCATCGACGCGATCGCCGACGTGCAGGACATCCCCAACCGCGTCTGCGCGCAGGTGGAGGTCGTGGACATCGCCGGGCTCAGCGAGGGCGCCGGGAAGGGCGAGGGCATGGGAGGCGCGGCGCTTGGGCGCATCCGCGAGCTCGAGGCCACTGTGCACGTGCTTCGGGCGTTCGCCAATGCCGAGGTGCCGCACCCCCTCGAGCGTGAGGTGGATCCCCTGGCCGATGCCCGCGCGGTGGATGACGAGCTCATCCTCGCCGATACAGGTCAGGTCGAGCGGCGGATGGAGAAGGTTCAGAAAGGCGTGCGTGCCGGTGACGCCGACGCCAAGGCCGAGGCCGCAGCGCTCGAGGCCATCACCGCCCAACTGGCCGAGGGCCGGCCGGTGCGCACCATGGGCGACGACGACGCCATCGCGGTGGCGACCGGCATGGGACTGCTCACCGCCAAGCCCGTGCTCTACCTGGTGAACACCGATGACCCCGGCGACCCCCCGCCCGACGTCGCGGCCTACGCCGAGGAGCAGGGCGCGCAGGCGCTGGCCCTTCCGGTGGGCGTGGAGCTGGAACTGGCCGAGATGGACCCTGCCGACGCCGCGGAGTTCGCCGAGGAGATGGGTCTCGGCACCACCCGCGGGGCCGACGCCGTGATCCAGGCCGGCTACCGGCTGCTCGACCTCATCACCTTCTTCACCGGGTCCGGCCCACCCGAGGCCCGCGCCTGGCCGATCCCGCGCGGCACACCGGCCGACAAGGCCGCCGGCAAGATCCACAGCGACATGGAGCGCGGCTTCATCCGTGCCGAGGTCGTCGCGTGGGACAAGCTGGTCGAGTGCGGATCATTCAGCAAGGCGCGAGAGCAGGCGCTGGCCGGCATGGAGGGCAAGGACTACATCGTGCAGGAAGGCGATGTCATGCAGATCCGCTTCAACGTGTAGCTGCCCGGGCCACTAGTCGTCGAGGGCGCTCGCGCCCTCGAGGCGGGCCTTCACCCCCGCCTCCATGGCGTTGGCACGCCACAGGGCGAGCGCCTCCGCCGATGCCTGGCTGATGTGCGCTCCCGCCGGTGGTCCGTGATGCCACCCGATGGCATGCAGCAGGGGCAGGCGCTGGTCGTCATCCAGGCCCGTGGCCCGCGCCGCGTCGTCGACCATCTGCTGCCCGATGACCAGGTGGCCGATGGCCCGGCCCTCCCCGGTCTGCTCGACGGTGGCCGGCCCCACCGCCCAATTGCGGGTATGCCCGATGTCGTGCAGCAGGGCGGCCGTGACCAGCAGGTCGGAGTTCACCGCGGGGTGCCACGTGCACAGCGACTGGCACAGCATGGTCACGCCCACTGTGTGCTCCACGAGGCCGCCGAGGTAGGCGTGGTGACCGGATCGCGTGCAGGGCACTGTGCGCCAGGCCTCGGCCAGCGCTGAGTCGCCCGTCATGCGGTCGAGCAACGCCCGCAGCCCGGGGTCATGCACCTCATCCGCGAGGCCGAGCACGAAACCCCACATGTCGTCGGGGTCGCGGTGGCTGCGGGGCAGCAGGTCCACCTCGGCGTCTGCGGCCTCGGCCGGGCGAAGGGAGCGCACGCGCAGCACGGTGCGACCACCGCGGTCGGTGACCTCACCGGTCACCCGCACGCGGTCGCCCTCCTCGAACTGCCCGGCGAACCAGTCGGCCTCGTCGAAGATGACGGCCGAGATGGTGCCCGTGGCATCACCGAGGGTGAGCGCGAGATACGGGGATCCCTTGCGCGACATCCGGCGTTCCTTGCGGCGCACGGCGAACACGCCCTCGACGGGGCGCCCTGGCTCGAGGGTGGTCATGGGCGTGACCCTAACGATCCTGCGCGGGGCAGATCATGTTGAAGTCGCACGTGCGGCACGCCCAGCCCGGCGTGGGGTCGAACGCGCCCGCGGAGATGGAGTCAGCCATGTCCCGCACCATCTCCATTGCCTCGGCGCGCTCCTGCCCCTCGGGGTGCACCGTGCGCATCTCGCCGTCGAGGACGTACTCAAGAACGGCTGCGCGCGGCTCGATGGCCCACGCGTCCCGCGCGCCCTCGATGTAGGTGATGAGCACGAGCCGACCCGACTCGGTCTCGCGGAACGGTGCGCGGCCGCTCTTGTAGTCGACAAGCTGGTGGCCGCCCTGCGGGTGGGAGTCGATGCGATCGATGCGTCCGTGGATGACATGCGGGCCCACCCGCAGGCTGAACGCCCGCTCCACGCCCACCGGACGTACGCCGCTCCTGCGCACCCTGTCGAGGTAGCCGGGGATGTGTGCGCGCACGCGGTCCATGGCCTGCTGCCCCACGGCCGTCCCGGCCGCGCCCCGGCGCTTCATCTCCGCGGCGAACCGGGCGATGACCGCATCGGCGCCCGCCTCGGGAATGCCATCCCGGAAGCAGGCCTCAAGCGCCGCATGGATGGAGTTGCCGATGGCACGGTTGGGGTCCCACTTCGGGGGCACGCGATCGACGTTCGCGAACCGGTAGGCCAGTGGGCACGCCATGTAGCGGGCGATGTCGGTGGGGCTGAGCTGCAGGCCGGGACGCGGAACGCGGGGTTCGGGCGCCGGCGGGTCCACGGCCACCGGGCCCGCGAGCACGTCGGCGCGAGCCGCCACGAGGGCGCGCGCGGCCTCGGCGGCCTCCTCGACGAGCGATGGGGCCTGCGCGTCCGCATGCGCCCCGGCCTCGGCGGCGCGGGCCACGGCGTCCTCAAGGCGGGCGCGCGCCGCCGCGACGGCATCGAGCACGGCGCGGTCCGGGGCGGCACCGACCTCGAGGTACGGCGGATCGCCGAGGGCGGTGCGGGCCTCCTCGGCGAACGCCGACGGCTTCTGCCCCATTCCCGATTCGCCGGCGCGGTAGGTGGACAGATAGAGGAACCGGCGGGCGCGGGTCATGGCCACGTACGCGAGGCGGCGCTGTTCGGCCACGTGGGCGTCACGACCGCGTGGAAGCGCCTCGGGCAGCAGGGCATCGGGGATGTCGGCGCGCACGCGGTCGCGCCCCGGGAAGTTCATGTGCACCATGCCCAGCACGAACACGGCGTCGAACTCGAGCCCCTTCGACTGGTGGATGGTCATCACCTGAACCCCGAGGCGCTCGGGCGTTCCGCCGCCCGCGCGGAACCCCACCCCGGCGAGGCCGTCGAGGCGGCGCACCAGCCCTGCCGGGTCGATGCCGGGGGCTGCCGTGACGATCTCCGATGCCAGACGCTCGAGCGACGCGAGATCGGCAAGGCGCGCCGCCCCCTCCGCGCCACCGAGCGCGAGCGCACGCACCCGGATGCCCGTGCGGTCGAGCACGTCGCGCACGAGCTCGAGCGGGGCGGCGAGGGCGGCCGTGCGACCCAGCTCATCCAGCAGCTCTCGCGCGCGCGCCTCGGCCAGGTCGCCCAGCGGGCCCGTGATGTGGGTGCCTGCGGCTGCGGCCTCGCTCACCACCTGGGCAGCAGGCGCCCACGGCAGTCCCAGTGCGGGATCGGCCGCCACCCGCAGGTGCGCGATGGCATCGGTGGGATCCGTGACGGCGCGGAGCCACGCGAGGGCCAGCCGTACCTCCCGGCGGTCGAACAGGTCGGTGCCGCCATGCACCTGATGCGGGATTCCTGCCTGCTCGAGCTCGGCGACGATGGACCGGCCCTCCGTGCGCACGGCCTTCATGACCACCGCCATCTCCTCATACGGCGTGCCCGCGTCGGCCAGGCGGAGGATCTCGGCGGCCACGGCGCGCGCCTGCCCCGCAGGGTCGGGAGCCACCCAGAACTCCGGGGGCGGGCCCTCCGCCGAGGGCAGCGCGGTGAGCACCTTGGGCTCGCGCGCCGCGATCGGTTCCACCACTGAATGGGCGGCATCGAGAATGGCCTGCGTGGACCGGTGGTTCAGCTCGAGCCGCACCACGGGCGCCTGGGGGAAGCGGATGCGGAAGTCGGCCATGTTCTTGGCCGACGCGCCGCGAAAGCGGTAGATGCCCTGGTCGTCGTCTCCCACAACCACCAGCGAATCCGACCGCGCGCTCACCAGGTAGAGCAGCTCGGCCTGGGCATGGTTGGTGTCCTGGAACTCGTCCACCAGCACGTGCCGGGCGCGCGAACGGGCGATATCGAGCAGGTCGGCATGGGCCGCAACGAGGTCGATGGCCCGGGTGATCTGCCGGCCGAAGTCCTCGAGTCCGAGGTCGGCGAGCCACTGGTCGTGCAGTTGGAAGACGCGGGCGAACTCCACCTCGCGCCGGGCATCGGCTGCGTCGCGGCTGCCACGCGCGCCATCGAGGGCCGCCTGTGCCCACGATGCATAGCGCGCCGGATCCACGCGCTCATCACGGCAGCGATCGATGCGATCGACGAACCCCCGGACCACCTGCACGGGGTTCGTGCGCAGGTCATTGTCACGATCGGTCAGGCGCAGGTCGGCCAGCCGGTCGAGCAGCACCAGCACGCGCTCCTCGGTGCCCACCGGTTGAAGCACCGGAGCCAGGTCGCGGTCGGTGCCAAGCGCCCGCACGAGGTCGAGCGCATACGAGTGGAAGGTGGTGACGCGCAGGGTCTCGTGGCTGCCGGGGATCATGTCCTCGGCGCGCTCGCGGAGCTCGGCCGCCGCCTTGGCGCTGAAGGTGAGCGCGAGGACCTCCGCGGGGTCGGCCCCCTCGTTGACGAGCCAGGCGAGGCGGTTGCAGAGCACACGGGTCTTGCCCGCTCCGGCCCCCGCGAGGACGAGCATGGGCCCACCGGGGTGGAGTACGGCGTCGCGCTGGGCGGGTGTGAGGTCCTCGATCACGGGACGTGTCATGGTAAGCCGCCCCGCGGACACCCGCTGGTAGGGTGCACGACCGTGAGTGACGACTTCCGCGGTGCCCGCGTGCGCCCCTTCCGAGCCCTGGTCTTCGATCCCGCCGTGGCCGGCGATATGCAGACCCTCGTGGCGCCTCCATACGACGTGATCGGCCCCGAGTACCGGGACGAGCTGG
>JBIIQA010000108.1:0-5129 GCA_044342355.1 Miltoncostaeaceae bacterium
GTGAAGCCGTTGTCGAGCGCAGCCACGTGGATGCTCGCGCCCAGCCGCTCGATGTCCCATTCGAACGGTGCCTCGAGTGTCTCGTCGAAGTCATTGACATCGAAGACGAGGTTTCGCTCGGGGGTGGCGTAGGCCCCGAAATTCATGAGATGGCAGTCGCCGCAGCACTGAACCCGGATTCCCGTGGATGGTCGCGAGGCGAGATCACGCGCCATGACCGCCGCCGAGCCGCGCAGGAACGTGAATGGGGACACGGCCATGCGTCCGTACCGGATTGGGAGGAGCTCGGCGATGCGCACGCGATCCTGCGACTGCAGGAGGCGAAGCGGGTCGCCGCGGCGGGCCGGGGCGGTCCACCCGGACAGCGATGACCGGGGCGTGATCTTGCGCAGGGCGCGCCCGGCCTCACGACTCTCATCGCGGGTGGGTGGAACATGAGGTTCGGTCATGCACAAAAAGTAGCGCCCCCGCTCCGGTGATACCGGGGCGGGGGCGCCAGGGCACTGCGTATGCCTCGTGCGGGCTAGTTGCTGCCGCCGCCCGCGATGAGCCCGGCGCGCGCCTGCGAGTCGGGTGCAACGAGCTCCGCGACGGTGTCGGCGTTGATGTCCGCCACGATGATGTCGCCCACCTCGTCGTGCGCCGAGGTGAAGATGCCGCGCCGGGTGAGTGCCTCGGCTGCGCTCTTGTTGTCATCCGTCGGCGTGAGGTAGTGGATCGACTCCGCCTTGTACCGGTGGATGAGGAACAGGTGCATGAGCGTCATCAGGCGCTTGCGACGCAGGTTCAGGTCGAACGTGTTCTGATCACGCACGGACAGGAACACGCGACCGGCGCGGTCCTCCATGACGTTGAACACGATGTTCGCAACCTTCTCGCCCTCCGGGTTCTTGATGGAGAGCTCAAGGATCTGGGAGCCTGGCGTGTGCGGCCTGAGCGACACCGAGAGATCCTCGGCGATGCCGTTGTGCTCGCGCCACGGCCCGATCCACTCCGCCAGCAGCTTCGGCGGGACCTCCGTCTGGATGAGGTGCTGGGTCTGCGTCGAACCGGCACCCATTGCCTTGGTGGTGGCCGTCTGGCCCGACACCGACGCAAGCGCGGCGTCGCCGCGCGGACCGCCGACGAGCGACTGCGGCGTGCGGTACGGCGACTCCAGCAGGCGGAAGCGGCGCTGCAGGCGCGCGAGCGCCAGCATGCCGTCCTCGCGGAGCGACTGCGAGAACTCCTCGGCGGCGAGCCCGTCAATCTGGTGGCCGCCGTACGTGATGAAGTTGAACACGAAGCCGAGCTTGCCGATCTCGGCCGGGAATGCGCGCATCTCGTCGTCGGTCATTCCCGTGGTGTCCCAGTTGAATGACGGCGACAGGTTGTACGCCATCATCTGATTCGGGAACACGGCGTGGATGGCCTCGGCGAACTCCTTGGCGTCGGCGAGGTCGGCCGTCTTCGTCTCCATCCAGAGGATGTCGGCGAACGGCGCCACGGCCAGCGACTTGGCCACCGCGTACGGGATTCCGCCGCGGATCTGGAAGTAGCCCTCGGGCGTCTTGGCCCGGTCGGCGCTCCAGTCGACCTCAATGCCCATCTCGCGGGCCTTCTTGCGGATCTCGTACCACCCGGCGCGGTGCGAGAACTCGTTCCACTTCTCGACGGTCATCCCGACGTCCGTGCCCTCGTCGGCGCGGAACTGGATGGCGTCGGCGACAGCCTCGGCAAGGGTGGACAGCTTGGCGCCGGCCTCCCACTCGGCCAGGAACACGTCGGCCGCGCTGTCGAGGGTGTCCTCGGGAAGCGCGGACGGGTCGGCCATGTGGGACTTGGCGATCTCATCGACCTTGGCCGCGACGCCGCTGGACTGGAGCCAGAGGTCTGCCTCGGCTTCCTCGTCTGCGGACACGGCGTAGAGCATGTGCCCGTTGAGCTCCGTGATGCCGGCGTTGAAGAGGCGGCGGATGACGGAAAGGTATGCCGCGCGGTATGCCGGCACGGCCATTCCGTTGACGCCGAGGACGAACGGCTGGTCGCGCTCATCGCCGCAGTCGTCCAGCAGGTTGGCAGCCTCGGCGTCGGTGCGGCACACGATGATGCCGGGGACGCCCATGACGTCGAGCTGGAAGCGGGCCGCTGAGGCGCGCTTGATCTGCTCGTCGCTGGGCACGAGAACCTTGCCGCCCTGGTGGCCGCACTTCTTGGCGCCGGGCTTCTGGTCCTCGATGTGGTACCCGGGCACGCCCACCTCGGCGAAGCGCCGGATGAGGTTGCGCACGTGGGCGTCACCACCGTGGCCGGTGTCGGCGTCGGCGATGATGAACGGGCGGTAGTTCACCTCGGGGGTGGCCGCACGCTCGGCGTCGCTCATGTGAGCGCGCTGGTAGGTCTGGTTCTTGTCGGCCGTGAGGAGGGCGCGCACGATGGCGGCGGCCTCGTCAGGCACCTGGCTCAGCGGGTATGAGGCGAGGTCGGGACCCGGGTCCTCATTGATGGAGCCCTTGGCGCTGGTGGCCCAGCCGCCGAGGTAGATGCCCTCGATGCCGGCACGCTTCTGGGCTACTGCCTGCCCCGGCGAGTACGGGCCGTAGGTCGTGATGGACTTTCCCTCGGCGAAGAGCTCGCGCAGGCGGGCATAGAAACCCTCCGCGGCCTCTCGGGCCACGGTGTAGTCCTGGGCAACTGTGCCCTTCTGCTCAACGACCATGCGCGGGGAGTACAGGCGGGTGATCTCCGCGAACCGCGGCGACTCCATGTACTCCTGCGTCTTCTGGACCTCGGCCTCGAATGCCGGCATTAACCTTCCCCTGTTTGGACTGCGTGGGACCGGGCATTCTAAGCAGGGCAGGCGAAAGGCACGCCGCCGCCCCTCCCGGATCGCCGTCTTCCTTATGGGGAAAGGGTCAATCGTCCCGCTGCACGCCTGGGCCCGGGCGTGCCGGGTACGCTGCCGCGCGTGGTCGATTTTCGCCTTGACGATCTGCGCGCAGCCGCCGGGCTCGGTGTCGCCGGCAACTTCGCGGGGCACCTCGAGCAGGCCGGTGAGGCCGCCGACTTCGCGAATGTGGTCCCCACGGCAGCGGAGGCCCCCAAGGGCATGTTCCCCTGGTTCATCCCCGGTCGTGAAGGGTTTCTGGGCACCTTCCCCGTGACCCATGATGTGCTGGAGATCCCCGATGAGCCCGGCGCCGACCTGCAGATTGAGCCCGAGGTGGGGGTGCTGGCCCGCCTCGCGTACGACGACCACGGGGCCGTGACGGGTATCAGCCCCCTGGCGGTGGCCGCCTGGAACGACTGCTCCATCCGTCGTGAGGGCGCCCGGAAGATCAGCCATAAGAAGAACTGGGGTGCGGCATCGAAGGGCGTTGCGCCCCGGGGCTTCGCCGTGGAGGACATCTCGGCGGATGGCGGACTCGCCGGGCTTCGCATCGCGTCGTTCATGCGGCGGGGCGGTGAGGTGCATGCCTACGGCGTGGACAGCCAGGCCAGCGGCTACTCGTATGCCGGTGCCACGCTCATCGACTGGATGCTTGATCGGCTGCGCCACCAGGTCGGCGCAGATGACACGCCGCTCGAGCCCGTGGGCCGGTACCTCGACGATGCGGCCCGGCCCGACCACGCCCTCATCGGCATCGGCGCCACCCGCTACACGCCCTTCGGCGAGTGCACCTATCTGGTTGCGGGCGACGAGAGCATCGTCATCGTCTACGACGAGGCCGAGTCGTCACCCGGGGGAGTGGCCCGCGCCGTGGCCGCGGGTGACGAGCACGCGCTCCCGCGCGCATCGGTGCTGGCGCAGCGCGTCACCGCCGCCGCGTAGCCGCCTGCCCTCCGCCACCACCTCCCGCCATGCCCGGTGCTTTCTCGAGGCCGGCGATGCGTGCCGCCTTCTGCTTGTCGGTGAGCGCGGCCTCAGCGTTGTTGCCGAACCGGGTGAAATAGGCCGGGGGCATCGAGCCCGCATGCATAAGGAACCGTTTTCAGATGCATAAGCGAGATAGCGCGGTGCGCTATCCTCCCGCCCCGTGCCGAGCCCGAACCCGCCACCGTTCCCGCCCGCAGGTTGCGAGGCCCTGCCCCCCGAGGACATCATCGCGGCCGCGATCGAGGCCTTCCACCCCCGCATGGCCATTGCCTGCTCGTTCCAGCAGGAGGAGGCCGTGATCCTCGACATGGCGTTCGCGGTGCGCCCCGACGTGCGGGTGTTCGCGCTCGACACCGGGTTCCTGTTCCCCGAGACGTACGAGACCTGGAAGGCCTACGAACAGCGGTACGGCATCACCATCGAGGCCTACCGCGGGCCGACGCCGGAGGAGCAGGCCGCTGAGTTCGGCGACCTTCTGTGGGAGCGCGACCCCAACCAGTGCTGCGCCCTTCGCAAGGTGGAGCCACTCGGCCGCGCGCTGGCCGATCTTGACGCCTGGATCACCGGGCTTCGGCGCGACCAGGCCCCCACGCGCGCGGGCACGCCCAAGGTGGAGTTCGACGAGGTACGCGGCAACTGGAAGATCAGCCCGCTCGCCGACTGGACCGAGGACGACGTGTGGGCGCGTATCCGCGACCGCGACCTCATCGTCAACCCACTGCACGCGCAGGGGTACTCCTCGATCGGCTGTACCTACTGCACGAAGCCCGGCACCGGTCGCGAGGGCCGCTGGGCCAACCTCGAGAAGACCGAGTGCGGGCTGCACCCCGCGGGAGGCCCGGAGTCGTGAGCACCCACGCCGAACTCACCACACTCGATGTGCTCGAGGCCGAGGCGGTGCACATCATCCGCGAGTGCGCCGCGGAGTGCGAGCGCCCTGTGCTGCTCTTCAGCGGCGGCAAGGACAGCATCGTGCTGGCCCATCTGGCCACGAAGGCCTTCGCCCCGGCCGGGCTGCCGTTCCCCCTCATGCACGTGGACACCGGGCACAACTTCCCCGAGGTCATCGAGTACCGCGACTGGTACGTGCAGGAGATCGATGAACGCCTGATCGTGGCGAGCGTGGAGGAGTCGATCACGACGGGGCGCGTGCAGGATGAGACCGGCCCCCGCGCCAGCCGCAACCGGCTGCAGACCACCACGCTGCTCGATGCCATCGCCGAGCACCAGTTCGACGCCTGCTTCGGCGGCGCACGCCGCGACGAGGAGCGCG
>JBIIQA010000109.1:0-5039 GCA_044342355.1 Miltoncostaeaceae bacterium
CTCGAGCGCGGCACCCGCGACGGCGGGGCTGGCAAGGCCCGCCTTCAGCAACTCGAGATACCAGTCGCAGAGGTCATCGAAGATCAGGTGGTACAGGCCATTGGCGAACTGGCTGAACTCGAAGCCTTCGACCAACCGGTCGGACTCGTCGATCGCCCCGGCGATCACCGAGGTGATCCAGCGGTCACCAAGGGTCTCGGGCACCGGGGCCTCGCCCGCCCGGCCACCGCGATCGACCACGAGCCGGGTGGCGTTCCAGAGCTTGGTGACCAGCTGCCGGCCCTGGCGGATGCGGTCCTCACTGAACCGGACATCCTGTGTGGAGGTGATCATGAGGAGCCCGAAGCGCAGCGCATCGGCGCCCTCGCGGTCCACCACATCGAGCGGGTCGATCCCCGTGCCGAGGCTCTTGCTCATGCGGCGACCGTCGGGCGCCTGCACCACGGAGTGGATGTAGACGTCCCGGAATGGAACCTCTCCCATGTATTCGAGACCCATCATCACCATGCGTGCAACCCACAGGAAGATGATCTCGCGGGCCGTCGAGAGCACGCTCGTGGGATAGAAACGCGACAGTTCCGGCGTGCGGTCGGGCCAGCCCAGAGTGGCAAAGGGCCACAGCGCCGATGAGAACCAGGTGTCGAGTACATCCGGATCGCGGACCCAGCCGTCGCCCCCGGGGGCCTCCATCCCGACGTGCACCTCGTCGCCCCGGTACCAGACGGGCAGCTGGTGCCCCCACCACAGCTGGCGCGAGAGGCACCACGGCCGGATCTCGGTGAGCCAGTCGCGGTACACGCGACCCCAGGTGGGCGGGGTGAACCGCACGCGGCCGTCCGCCTCGGCCGCGATGGCCGGCTGGGCGAGCTTCTCCATGTCGCAGAACCACTGCAGCGAGAGCAGCGGTTCGACGCGGGCACCGGAACGGTGCGAGAAGGGCACCGTGTGCAGGTAGTCCTCGCGTCCGCGGAGGAGGCCCTGCGCGTCCAGGTCGGCGACCACGCGCTCCTGCGCCTCGGCGATGGGCAGGCCCCGGTAGGCCTCGGGAGCGTGATCGGTGATGCACCCGTCCTCACCGATCACCTGGATCGCGTCGAGGTCGTGGCGGCGCATGATCTCGAAGTCGTTGGGATCATGCGCAGGCGTCACCTTGAGCGCGCCGGTGCCGAATGCCGGATCGACGTGCTCATCCCCGATGATGGGGATCTCCCGACCGGTGAGCGGAAGGGTCACGGTCCTTCCCACGAGGTCGCGATAGCGATCATCATCGGGGTTCACCGCAACCGCCGTGTCGCCCAGCATCGTCTCGGGACGCACCGTGGCGACCACGATCTCGCCCGATCCGTCGCTGAGCGGATAAGCGATGCGCACAAGTGTGTCGGTGACCTCGCGGTTCTCCACCTCAAGGTCGGAGATGGCCGACCCGAGGCCGGGGTCCCAGTTCACGAGATAGGTGTCGCGGTAGACGTAGCCCTTCTCGTACAGGTCGACGAACACCCGGAGCACGGCCTTCGCATAGCCGTCGTCCATGGTGAAGCGCTCGCGCGAGAAATCCATGGTGCACCCGAGCCGGGTGAACTGCTCGATGATGCGCCCGCCGTACTCGGCCTTCCACTCCCACACCCGCTCGAGGAAGTCGTCGCGTGTCATGTCGGCACGACGGATGCCATCCTTCGCGAGCTGCTTCTCCACGACCGCCTGCGTGGCGATACCGGCGTGATCAGTGCCGCAGATCCACTCGGCCTCAAACCCCGCCATGCGGTGGCGTCGGATGAGCACGTCCTGGATGGTGCCGTTGAGCGCGTGGCCCATATGGAGGGCCCCCGTCACATTCGGCGGGGGAACGGCGATCACGTAGGGCGTGCGCGGGCTGGACGGGTCACCACGGAGGAGCCCGGAGTCCTCCCACGCCGCAACCCACCGCGCCTCGACCTGCTGCGGCTCGAGGCGGGCCGGCCAGGCCCCCGCGTCGTCGGGCGCGGCTACGCCGACTCCCCGGCCTCGGCGAGCGGCAGCCGCTCGTCGTCGGAGTGGACGGCCTCGGTCACCAGGGTGGGTGGCAGGCCCTTCTCAATCGTCTCGCGCGTGACCACGCACTTGCGCACGTCCTCACGCGACGGCAGCTCGAACATGACGTCAAGCAGCGCCTCCTCGATGATGGAGCGCAGGCCACGCGCGCCGGTCTCGCGCTCGAGGGCGCGGTCGGCGATGGCCAGCAGGGAGTCATCGCTGAAGACCAGCTCGGCGTCGTCGTACGAGAAGAAGCGGTGGTACTGCCGGGTGAGCGCGTTGCGGGGCTCGGTCAGGATCGTGACCAGGTCATCGCGCGTGAGCTGGTTCACGGCGGTGACGATGGGAAGGCGTCCAATGAACTCAGGGATGAGCCCGAAGTGCACGAGGTCCTCCGGCAGCACCTCGGAGAAGAGCCTGGAGGTGTCCACCTGCGTGGCGCTCCGCAGGTCGGCGGCGAAGCCCACGCCCTTCGTACCGATGCGCCGGTTGATCACCTTGTCGATGTCGGCGAACGCACCACCGCAGATGAACAGGATGTTTGTGGTGTCGATGGTGAGGAATTCCTGATGCGGGTGCTTGCGGCCACCCTGCGGCGGCACCGATGCCACCGTGCCCTCCAGGATCTTGAGGAGGGCCTGCTGCACGCCCTCGCCCGACACGTCGCGCGTGATGGACGGATTGTCCGACTTGCGCGCGATCTTGTCGACCTCATCGATGTAGATGATCCCGGTCTCGGCGCGCTTGATGTCGAAGTCGGCGGCCTGGATGAGCTTGAGGAGGATGTTCTCGACGTCCTCGCCCACATAGCCGGCCTCGGTGAGCGCGGTGGCATCGGCGATCGCGAACGGCACGTTGATGATGCGAGCGAGCGTCTGGGCGAGCAGCGTCTTGCCGCAGCCGGTGGGGCCGAGCAACAGGATGTTGCTCTTGTGCAGCTCCACGTCGGAGTCGGTGTCCTGCATCATCTGGATGCGCTTGTAGTGGTTGTAGACGGCGACGGAGAGAGTGCGCTTGGCCTCCTCCTGCCCCACCACGTAGTCGTTCAGGACTCCGTAGATCTCCCGCGGGCGCGGGAGCGCCTCCGCCTCGAGGGCCGTCGGGGCCTGCACGGCCTCCTCGTCGATGATCTCGTTGCAAAGATCGATGCACTCATCGCAGATGTACACGCCGGGGCCGGCGATCAGCTTTTTCACCTGGCGTTGCGACTTTCCGCAGAAACTGCAGAGAAGCTGCTCGCCGGTGTCGTTCGTGGTCTCGGACATCTCCTGCCTTCGTGCGCGTGGGGAGCCATGCCCGAACCTACTTCGACTCGGGCTTCTTCTTCCCCGCGGCGGACTTCGCCGCGGTCGTGGAGGCCGGCTTCTTTGCCGCGGGCTTCTTCGCCGCGTCGCCGGTGGACCCCTTCGCACTCGTCGTTGCAGTCTTCTTTGCCGCGGGCTTCTTGTCGGCTGCAGGCTTCTTCGCCGCGGGCTTCTTCTCGGCTGCCGGCTTCTTCGCCGCCGGCTTCTTGTCGGCGGCAGGCTTCTTGTCGGCGGCAGGCTTCTTGTCGGCGGCAGGCGCCTTGACTGCCGTCGCCGCCGCCTCGCGCTTCTCGGCCTCCTCCGGCGAGATCGCCACGGCGCTCTCGACGATCAGGTCGACAGCACGCTCGACGCAAAGGTCCTGTCGCAGGCTCTCCCACCCGCCGGCGTCGCGGAGCGACGTCAGGAGCTCCTCGGGGTCACGTCCGGCCTCGGCCGCGTCCGCGCGCACGCGCGCCTCCACCTCGTCATCGCCGAGGGTGATGCCCTCCGCGGCGGCGACCGCCTCGACCACCATCTCGCGCTTGATCGTCATCTCGGCATCTGCGCGGAGCGATTCACGCACGCCCTCGATGGTCTGCCCCTGCATGGCGAAGTACTGGTCGAGGGTGATGCCCTGCGGCATCTGGTGCGAGTACTGGTGGAGGATCTCCTCCACACGGCGATCCACCATGACCCCGGGGATCTCGAGGGTCGCCTCTGCAACTGCGGCGTCGATGGCGCGGCGACGGTAGCGCTCGGTCACCGCGCGCTCGGTGGCGGTGGCGAGGCGCTGCTCGATCTCCTCGCGCAGTTCCGCAGCCGACGCGAAGCCCACCGACTCGGCGAGAGCGTCGTCAACCTCGGGCAGGACCTTCTCCTGCACCTTCTGCACGGAGATGGCGTAGGCCACGGTCTTCCCGCGGATCTCATCGGGGGCGTCCTCGGGGTACGTGACGTCAAACGTCACCGAGTCGCCGGCCGACGTGCCGTCGAGCGCAGTGGTGAACTCGGGGAGGATGCGATCGGTGCCGAGTTCGATGAGCTGGTCGCGCGACATGGCCTCGGGGAGCGCCACGCCATCAAGCGAGCCGTCGATGTCGGCGACGACGAAGTCGCCCACGGCGGCCGCGCCGTCCTTGTCCTCCAGGCGCGCGCCCTGCTCGCGGATGCGATCAAGCTCCTCCTGCACCGCGCCCTCAGGGGTCTCGGCGGGCTCCTTGACCACCTCGAGCCCGGTGTACGTGCCGAGCACCGGGGTCGGGGGCACCTGCAGGGTCACGGAGAACGCCACACCCTGCTCCGTGGCGTCACCCATGTCCACCTCGGGGTCACCGATGGGCTGGACGCCGGTCGACACCAGCGCATCGCGGTACCAGTCGTTGAGCGCGCGGTCGAGCGTCTGGGCGAAGATGCCCTCGCGCCCCACGCGCTGGATGACCACGCCAGCGGGAACCTTGCCCGGGCGGAAGCCCGGAAGCCGCATGCGCGCGGACGTCTCCTTGACGGTGCGGTCGAACTGCTTGCGCACCTCGTCCTCGGGGATCGTCACGTCGATGCGGACGCGATCGTCCTCGAGGGGAGTGACTTCAGCGGCTACGGGCATGGCTACTCACGTTGTCGGGGTCGTAATGAAGTGCGGGTGAGAGGACTCGAACCTCCACGGGTTTCCCCACCAGGACCTAAACCTGGCGCGTCTACCGGTTCCGCCACACCCGCACGAGTCGAAACAGCAGACAGGGTGAG
>JBIIQA010000110.1:0-5036 GCA_044342355.1 Miltoncostaeaceae bacterium
GAGCTCAAGAAGGTTGCCGACGCCGGCGGCGACGTGGACGCGCGACGCGCCGAACTCGTCCAGGAGTACAAGGACCGCTTCGCCAACCCGTATCAGGCGGCCGAGCGCGGATACGTGGACGACATCATCCAGCCGGAGGACACCCGCCCGTGGCTGGTGAAGGCGCTTGAGATCTCGTTGACGAAGCGCGTGGACGGCCCGAAGCGCAAGCACGGGAACATCCCGCTGTGAGCACCACCGCGCTGCACATCTCGCCCGCCCCGACGCCGGAGGAGGCCGTGGCCATCGCCGCTGCGGTGCGCACGCTCCTCGACGCCGGCCGCCACGGCGGCGAGTCGGACCCCCGCCCGGCCGCGTACCGGTCAGCATGGCGGCGCGCGGCAGTCCTCGAGGGCGCGGGCGCGCGCGCCGACCACATCAGGAGTCGTTGATGTTCAAGGCAGTGCTTGTCGCAAACCGTGGCGAGATCGCCATCCGCGTCATGCGGACGCTGCGCGAGATGGGGATCCGCTCCGTCGCCGTGTATTCCGAGGCCGACCGCGACGCGCTGTTCGTGCAGTTTGCGGACGAGGCGCACTCACTGGGACCCGGTCCGGCCACCGACACCTACCTGAACATCCCGAAGATCCTCGCGGTGGTGGCGGCATCCGGTGCCGAGGCAGTGCATCCCGGCTATGGGTTCCTCGCCGAGAACGCCCCGTTCGCGCGCGCCTGCGCCGATGCCGGGGTCACGTTCATCGGTCCGCCCCCCGACGCCATCGATGCCATGGGCTCCAAGACCGCTGCGCGTGCCCTCATGAGTGCCGCGGGCGTGCCCATCGTCCCGGGCGTCACCGAGGGCGTGGCCGATGTTGCCGAGGCAACGGGCATCGCCGAGGGCATCGGGTACCCCATCGCGGTGAAGGCCGCTGCGGGCGGGGGCGGCAAGGGGTTTCGCGTGGCGCTCACGCCGGAGGACCTCGAGGGCGCCTTCGAGGGTGCGCGGCGCGAGAGCGAGAAGTTCTTCGCCGACTCCACGGTGTACCTCGAGCGCTACCTTCCCGATCCGCGCCACGTGGAGATCCAGGTGCTGGCCGATGACCACGGCACCACGCTGTGGCTCGGCGAGCGCGACTGCTCCGTGCAGCGCCGGCACCAGAAGTTGGTGGAGGAGACCCCGAGCCCGATCGTGAGCGACGATCTGCGCCGGCGCATGGGCGAGGCATCGGTGCGTGCGGCGGAGGCCGTGGGCTACCGCTCGGCCGGGACGCTCGAGTACCTCGTGTCGGGTGAGGACTTCTTCTTCCTCGAGATGAACACCCGCATCCAGGTGGAGCACACCGTCACCGAGATGGTGACCGGCATCGACCTCGTACGTGCGCAGGTGCGTATTGCCGCCGGCGAGCCCATCGGCATTGCGCAGGCCGATGTGGCCCCACGCGGCCACGCCTTCGAATGCCGCATCAACGCCGAGGACGCGGAACGGCGCTTCCTCCCCACGCCGGGTCGCATCAGCGCATACCGTGAGCCTGCGGGCCCGGGAATCCGCGTCGACTCCGGAGTGCAGTCGGGATCCGAGATCTCCGAGATGTACGACCCCATGGTCGCGAAGCTGATCACGTGGGACGTCGACCGTGAGACCGCTCGGATGCGCATGCTGCGCGCGCTCGCCGAGTACGTGGTGGAGGGGCCGACCACCCTGATCCCGTTCCACCAGTGGTTGCTCACCCAGCAGGAGTTCATCGACGGCGGTGCCTGCCACGCCGCGATGAAGATCATGGCGGAGGAGAACACCCCCCTCCCCGCCCGGGACGGAACGCCGCCGCCGGCGCCCGAGGCCCCGGAGGCCGGGCCCGTGGCCGAGCGCCGCCTGACCGCTGAGGTATCGGGCCGGCGCTTCGACGTGCGCCTGTTCATCCCCGAGTCGGACCTCGGGCCCGCGGGCCCCGCCGCGGCGCCGAAGAGGAAGCGCGGGCGGGCAACCGGACCTGGGACGTCCGCGGGAGGCACGGGTGCCACCGGCGAGGTGCACTCACCGATGCAGGGAACGGTGCTGAGCGTGGCGGTCGTCGTGGGGCAGGAGGTCGCCGTGGGCGAGGTGCTGTGCATCATCGAGGCGATGAAGATGGAGAACGAGGTCACCGCCCACACTGCCGGCGCCATCACCGCCGTCAGCATCGAGGCGGGCCAGTCGGTGGCCGCCGACGAGATCATCGCCGTCATCGGCTGAGGCCCCAGTGGGCGTGACCGAGCCCCTGCGCGTGGTGATGTGGGCCGGGCGGACGGGCGCTGGACTGGCTTCCGCCGGTGCCCGAATCGACGGCCATGCAGATGTGGAGCGTGTGCGGCGTGCGGTGCTGGCATGCGGAGTGGCCCTCGCCGCCGACAGGCTGGCGTCATCCGGACCCGGGGCGCGCGACGTCGTGGTGGCGGCGTTCTCGGCGCTCCGCCCCGAGGACATCGTCGACCTCACCGGTCGATGTGTGATCGGCGGGCTCACGGTGCCACCGGGGGTCGCCGACCTACCGCCGCCCGGGGCCGCGGTCGCCGACCTCCTGCTGGAGCCGGGGGATGACCCGGACGATTCCGAGCCCCGCGTGCACCCCGGGGTCATCGAGCCCGCCGAGGCCGCTGCGCTGTCGGCTGCGGCCCTCGCGCGCGCCATGCCCCGAGACCCGCTCCACCTCGCCCGCACGGGCGTTGCGCTGCGCTCCATCGCCCGGGAGGCCAACCTCTATCCGGCGACCCTGCCATCGATGGCGCCCGGAATCGCCGCGACGGCCCGCAACCCCGAGGATGTGCGCCTGTTCAGCGGCCCCGGGCCCGAGCAGGGCCACATGCCCGGGAGCCACTGGACCCCGCCCGATGCCATGACCGTGGGCATCGGGATCGCGGCGGCCGTCGTGGCGGGCGTGATCGGGGTCGGCATCGCCGCGCTCGCGGTGTCGCTGATCGACCCCGTCACCACGAACAGCACCACGGCGCTCGTCGCCGGTGGAATCATCGGTGCCCTCATCGGGGCGGTCATCGCCCTGCGGCTGCTCCGCCGCGCCGGCTAGTCGCCGAACAGGCGGATTGCGTCCCGGCAGATTCCCCGCGAGAGCACGACACGGGCGTCAGCGCCCGGACCCCGGGGCCACGACACGTGCATCCGCCCCGCCTCCTCGAGATCCGCAAGGGCGCTCATGATGTCGAGCAGGCCCTCCCCCTCCCCGGCGAGGCCGAGTTCGGCGGCGGCCGTTGGGATCGACAGCAGCACGTCGCCACCCGCCGCGCGGCCCTCATCGAGCCACTGCAGCACCAGGAGCATCTCGAGGCGCTCCGTGATGGCCGTGTCACCCGACATGGCCCGAGGGTAATCACCCGGGATGCTCTGTGGCATGGGTAGAGTCCCCGACCGGCCCGCCCAGTTGCGGGCCGTTCACTGACAGCGAAACAAGGGACGCGGGTGGATCTCTTCGAGTACCAGGGTAAGCAGCTGTTCGCCCGGCATGGCCTCGCCGTGCCGAGTGGCGAAGTTGCCGACACGCCCGAGCAGGCCAAGGCCGCCGCCGAGGCAATCGGCGGAACGGTCGTCGTGAAGGCACAGGTCCAGGTGGGCGGCCGCGGCAAGGCCGGCGGCATCAAGCTCGCGAAGACCCCGGACGAGGCCTACGCCGAGGCCCAGAACATCCTGGGAATGGACATCAAGGGCCATACCGTCAAGCGGGTGTGGATTGAGTCCGCCTCGGACATCAAGAAGGAGTACTACGCCTCGGTCACGTTCGACCGCAGCGCGAAGAAGCCCCTCGTGATGCTCTCCGCAATGGGCGGAATGGACATCGAGGGCGTGGCCGAGGACCACCCGGAGGCGCTGGCACGCCTGCACGTGGACCCGCTCACGGGCTTCCAGCAGCACGACGCCCGCTGGCTGATCTACCACGCCGGTATCGATGAGCCCGCCCAGAAGGGCGTGCTCGACGCGCTCATGAAGTCGTACGAGGCCTTCATCGAGCTCGAGGCGACGCTCATCGAGATCAACCCGCTCATCTGGACCGAGGATGACCGCGTGGTCGCCCTGGACGCCAAGGTGTCCATCGACAACAACGCGCTGTTCCGCCACCCGGATCTGGCCGAGCTGCAGGAGAGCGTCACCGATGACCCGCAGGAGCGCATGGCGCAGGAGCGCGGCGTGACCTACGTGAAGCTCGACGGCGACGTCGGCATCATGGGCAACGGCGCCGGCATCGTCATGAGCAGCCTTGATGTGGTGGCGCTGGCCGGCGGCAAGCCCGCCAACTTCCTCGACGCCGGTGGCGGGTCGAACGCCGAGGCCGTGGCCACGGCGCTCGAGGTGCTGCTGAGTGACCCGAAGGTGAAGTCGCTCATGATCAACATCTTCGGCGGCATCACCCGCTGCGATCAGGTGGCCGAAGGCCTCCTCACCGCGCTCGACACGCTGGGGGCCACACTCCCCATCGTCGTGCGCCTCGACGGAACCGCAGCCGAGGAGGGTCGCGCGATCATCGCCGAGCGCGCACCCGCCAACGTCGTGGTTGAGCCCACGATGCTCGCGGCCGCCAAGCGCGCTGTCGAGCTTGCGAAGGAGGCCGCGTGAGCATCCTCGTCAACACCGACACCAAGCTGGTGGTGCAGGGCATCACCGGTCGCGAGGGGCAGTTCCACACCCTCCGCAACAGGGCGTACGGCACCAACGTCGTCGCCGGCGTCACCCCCGGCAAGGCCGGGCAGGACGTCGATGGCATCCCCGTCTTCAACACCGTGCGTGACGCGGTGGAGGCCACGGGCGCAAACACCTCGATGATCTTCGTGCCGCCGCGGTTCGCCACCGACGCGCTGTACGAGTCGCTGGACGCCGGGGTGGACCTCACCATCTGCATCACCGAGGGCATTCCGGCGCACGACATGATGCGCGTCTACACCCACCTCAAGCGTGGCAACCAGACGCTCATCGGCCCCAACTGCCCGGGCATCATCAGCCCCGGTGAGGCAACCGTGGGCATCATGCCCACTGACGTCTTCACCCCGGGCCGCGTGGGCATCGTGAGCCGCTCCGG
>JBIIQA010000111.1:0-4984 GCA_044342355.1 Miltoncostaeaceae bacterium
ACGCGCGTCTTGCGGATCGACTCGATGGTGTCCTGGCGGACCCCCGAGGCCTGACCCTCGAGGAAGACGCGCTCGCCTGCGTGGCGCTCCTCCCACTCGATCGGGGCGCCGGTGGCCTCGATGATCCGAACGGTCGAATCCACGACCTCCGGGCCAATGCCGTCACCCGG
Organism: Miltoncostaeaceae bacterium; assembly: GCA_044342355.1. Classification (GTDB taxonomy): domain Bacteria; phylum Actinomycetota; class Thermoleophilia; order Miltoncostaeales; family Miltoncostaeaceae; genus SYFI01. The sequence continues at coordinate 171 of JBIIQA010000111.1, forward strand.
GATGAGGGTGATGAGCGTCTTGCCCGACTCGGTTACGTGAAAATTGCCCAAGGTATGCCTCTCGTCGTCTTCCTTCGGCGCCAGTGCGCCCCTCTCATGCGCCGGACCAGCCCGAAGACTGACCCGAAACCCGCGAGAGAGTACCCGGCACGTGCGTCCCGATGCCCATCGTTCGGTCGGTACCGTCCCTCGTGTGACAGTTCTTGACCACGTCGTGTGGGCCGTTCCCGCGATTGCACCCGTCGCGGAGCGCCTGCGCGCCGACCACGGGCTGCTCACGCTGGGCGGGGGCACGCACCCCGCGTGGGGCACCCGCAACGCGATCGTGCCCCTCTCGGGCGCCTACCTCGAACTCGTGGAGGTGGCAGATCCCGACGCACCCCTCCTGGGCTTCACCGGGCGCGTCGCCGAGGTCGCGACGGGCGGCGGCGGCCTCGCGATGTGGTGCGAGCGCGTGGACGACATCGCATCGGCGGCAGGCGAACGTGGGTACGACGTCGTGCCCGGAGTGCGTGAGCACACCGATGGATCGGTGCTGTCATGGCAGGTGGCCGGAATGCCGCAGGCCTGCGCGCACCCCGTGCTGCCCTTTCTCATCCAATGGGACGACCCGGCCGCGATGCCCGGGGCCATCGCGGTTGACCACCCCTGCGGCGAGATCACCGGCGTGCACCTCGATGTGGGGCCGGCCGGGCCGCGATCTCTGCGCATCACGTGCGCCGCAGGGGACCTCGTGCTGCCCTAGGGCGCGATACGGGCCTTCACCTTTGCGCTCACCACGCCGCCCTCGGCCTGGCCTCCGGTGCGGGCCATCACGACCTTGATGACCCCGCCCATGTCCTTCATCGACGATGCGCCGGTCTCAGCGATTGCCTCGTCGACGATGGCATCCAACTGGGCGTCATCCATCTCCGGGGGCAGGTAGGCCGCGAGGATCGTGAGTTCGGCCTCCTCCTTCATCACCAGATCCTCGCGACCACCCGCGCGGAACTGGTCGATGCTCTCGCGGTGCTGCTTGGCGATCGAGCGCACGATCTTGATCTCGTCCTGCTCGTCGAGGTCGGCCTTCTTCTCGATTCGGGCGTTCTTGAGGGCCGAGAGCACGCGCCGCACCACGCCGAGCGTCTCCTTCTCCCCGGCCTTCATCGCGGCCTTCATGTCGTCGGTGAGGCGCTGCTCCAGGCTCATATGCGTGCCCTAGCCCGCGAGGCCGGCGAGGTACGCGCGGTAGGCCGCCTCGTCCATGAGGCCATCGAGCTCAGAGGGATCCGACAGGCGCACCCTGATGAGCCAGCCGTCGCCGTAGGGATCGGAGTTCACCAGCTCCGGGGCGTCGCTCACCTTCTCGTTGACCGCGACGACCTCGCCGGAGGCCGGCGCGATGATGTCGCTCACGGCCTTCACCGATTCGAGCTCGCCATAGCTCTGACCCGCCGTGGTGGTGGAGCCCACCTCGGGTGGGTCGTAGTAGACGACCTCGCCAAGGGCATCCTGCGCGAACCAGGTGACGCCGAAGGTGGCCTCATCGCCATCGAGGCGCAGCCAATCGTGCTCGGGGTGGTACCGGAGGTCTGCGGGGTACGTCTCGTCGCTCACGGGTGATGCTCCTTGCGCGGTGATGAATCGACCATCGGCAGCCGGGTGACCTCGGCGGCCTTCTGCTTTCCGCGCACGTCGATGGAGACCTCGGCCCCCACATGCGCGTGCTCCGGTGAAACGTACGCGAGGGCGGCGCCCACGCCGAGGGATGGCGACAGCGTGCCGCTGGTGACCACCCCCACCTGCTCGCCACCGGCCATCACGGGGCAGCCACCGCGGGGAATACCCTTCTCGGTGAGCACGATGCCCACCAGGCGGTCGGGGGTGCCGTCCTCGGCCTCGCGCTGCATGCGCTCGGCCCCGGGGAAGCCGCCGTGGGCAAGGTCGCAGGCCCACTTGAGGCCCGCCGAGATGGGGCTGCGATCGCGTGAGAGCTCGTTGCCGTACAGCGGGTAGCCCATCTCCAGCCGCAGGGTGTCGCGCGACGCCAGGCCGCACGGGTCGGGGCGGTCGGCCCCTGCCATCAGGGCGTCCCACACGGCGGGCGCCTGCGAGGCGTCGCACATGATCTCCACGCCCGGCTCGCCGGTGTACCCCGTGCGGGCCACCAGGCAGGGCACGCCGGCCACGTGGGCCTCGGTGGCCTCCATGTAGGCGAGGGCGAAGGGCTCGGGTGACGACACCGGGGTGAGGGCCTTGGCCCAGTTGGGGCCCTGCAGCGCCAGCATGCCGACGTCGGGTGACCGGTTGAGCATCTCGATGCCGTCGGGGGCCAACGACGTGAGCCGGGCCCAGCAGGCATCGATGTTCGAGGCGTTCACCACCAGCAGAAAGCGGTCGAGCAGCGCGTAGGCCAGCAGGTCGTCGATGACCCCGCCGTTGTCGTCGGGCAGCAGCGTGTACTGCGCCTGCCCCGGACCGATGCGCGTGATGTCGTTGGTGAGGCTTGCCTGCAGGAACTCGCGGGCGCCCGTCCCCATCACCTCGATCTGCCCCATGTGGGAGACGTCGAACAGCCCGCAGGTGGAGCGCACCGCCAGATGCTCGGCGCGCACGCCCTCGTACTCGATGGGCATCTCCCAGCCGGCGAAGTCGACGATCTTCGCGCCTGCGGCGACGTGGGCGTCGTACAGACTGGTTCGCTTGGGGCCACTCACGGGGCGCACTCTACGCGGGATCCCCGAAGCCCTGATGCAGATGCCGCAGCCCGGCTGGTGCAGACCACCGGGCGGGTCGGCCCGGGCCTGCACCAACCGGCGCAGGCGCCGCTAGGAATCCTTCAGGAAGCTCGGCACGTCGAGAGCGTCACCCGAATCGAAGGCCGGACGCTCGCGGCGCGGGGGCTCGCTCGCCCTCTCGCGGCCGAAGCTGGGGCGCTCGCGCTCGGTGCGGCGGCGCACGATCTCCTTGTGGCCGTCATCGAAGCCCGTGGCGATGACCGTGACCCGCACGTTGTCGCCGAGGCTGTCATCGACAACGGTGCCGAAGATGACGTTGCAGTCGGGGTCGGCGGCCTCGCGCACGATGCTCGCGGCCTCGTCGACCTCGAACAGGCCGAGGTCGTGCGTGCCGGCGATCGAGAGAATGACCCCGGTGGCGCCCTTCATGCTGGTCTCGAGCAGGGGCGAGGATGTGGCGGCGCGGGCGGCGTCGGCGGCGCGGGTCTCACCGGTGGCGATGCCGATGCCCATCAGGGATGAGCCGGCGCCCGCCATGATGGTGCGCACGTCGGCGAAGTCGAGGTTGATCAGGCCGGGCACCGTGATGAGGTCGGTGATGCCCTGCACGCCCTGGCGCAGAACGTCGTCGGCCATGTTGAAGGCCTCGGTAATGGGCGTGTTGCGGTCGACGATCTCGAGCAGGCGGTCGTTCGGGATGATGATGACCGAATCGACCTGCTGGCGCAGGGCATCGATGCCCTCCTCGGCGCGCCGCGTGCGCTGGCGGCCCTCGAAGGCGAATGGCTTCGTGACCACCCCCACGGTGAGCGCACCCTGTTCACGGGCGATCTGGGCGATGACCGGCGCGGCGCCCGTGCCGGTGCCACCGCCCTCGCCTGCCGTGACGAAGACCATGTCGGCGCCGCGCACGGCCTCCTTCAGCTCCTCGCGGCTCTCCTCGGCGGCTTCACGGCCGATCTTGGGCTCCGCACCCGCGCCGAGGCCCCGGGTGATGGTGCCCCCGATGTGGATCTTCACGTCGGCGTCGCAGGCGGTGAGGGCCTGTGCGTCGGTGTTCACGGCGATGAACTCCACGCCGCGCACGCCATGGTCGATCATGCGGTTGACGGCGTTCGATCCTCCACCGCCGACACCGATGACCTTGATCACCGCCAGGTAGTTGCTGCTTTCCACGGCCCCGATCCTCCCTGGGTGCTCTCGGTCCCCAACATTCATTGCATGGGGCTTGCAGGTGATTCGTCTGTTGCGACCCTAATCCTCCCCGGATATGGGGTCAACCTCGACTTGAGGGGGCGTGTGGTCGTGTATCCCAGCCTCGACTATGGCTGGAGGGTTGTGTCGGTGAGGGGCTCATCGCCGCCGGCGGCGGAGCCCGTGGTGCCGGTGCCGCCGTCGGTGGTGGGGGTACCGCCATCGGTGGTGGAGGTACCTGCGCCCTCGGGCAGCGGCACGACCTTCGATCCCAGCATGGGCCGCCTGGGGTTCGAGAGGTCGAGGTATGCGGCGGCGGCAAGCGCCTCGGGGTCGGCCTGCGAGAGCACCGCAACCAGCGCCTGCGCCTTCTCGGCGAGGTCGGTCGGCGTGCCGATGCGCAGCTCGAGACCGTTGGCCAGGTCGGCGAACAGGCGCCCGCCCTCCCCCCGCACATTGCGCAGTCGGCCCGCGTACTCGGGCGGCAGCCACCCGATGAAAGTGAGGGCCGCCCGCTGCCCCGGCGCGGACAGCACCCCGCCGGGCGGGTATGACGCCACGCGGATCACGGGGAGGCCCGCCGTCCCCGCGGCCGTCCCCATCACCTGCCCGGATGGCGAGAGCAGGTACCTCTCGCCTGAGGCGAGGACGAGGACGGCGACGGGATCACCCATCTCCACCTCCACCGTGATGGAGCGGGGCCAGTCGCGTTCGATCGTGGCATCGAGCACGCCGGGAAAGCGCGTGAGGGCCGCGCGCATGTCACCGCGTGGCAGGCGCACCATCGAGCCCGTGCCGGCCACGAGGTCTGCGGTCTGCTGTACCGCCACCTGCTGCTTTCCCGTGTAGCCCGCGACAGTCACGCCGGAGATGCCGAGGAGCGGCCCGCTCACAAGCCACAGG
>JBIIQA010000112.1:0-4906 GCA_044342355.1 Miltoncostaeaceae bacterium
GCCGCACGGGATTTCCCCTGTGCGATGCCGGGATGCGCCAGATGGCGGCCACCGGCTGGATGCACAACCGCGCCCGCATGGTCGCCGCGAGCGTGCTGGTGAAGGACCTGCTCGTCGACTGGCGTCATGGTGAGGCGGAATTCATGCGGGCACTCGTGGACGGCGACCCCGCCAACAACAACGGTGGATGGCAGTGGACGGCCGGCACCGGCACGGACGCCGCGCCCTACTTCCGGGTGTTCAATCCCGTCCTGCAGGCGAAGCGCTTCGACCCGGATGGCGCGTATGTGCGGAGATGGATTCCCGAACTGCGTGACGTCCCGGATTCCCACATACATGAGCCCTGGAGAATGGATATCGACACGCAGCGGGCATCGGGTTGCATGATCGGCGTGAACTACCCCGCGCCCGTGGTGGAGCATGCGCTCCGGCGCAATGAGGCCATCGTCCGGTACAAGGACGCAGATGCGCGGTTCGCCGCGCGCGAGGAGGCAACTGCATGAGCCAGACCGTGCTGCTGACCGGCGCGACCGGGTATGTGGGGGGCAGGCTCCTCCACCGTCTTGAGGGGCGCGGCGACCAGATCACCTGCCTCGCACGGACCCCCGACAACCTCGAGCCGAGGTGTGCCCCCACGACGCGGATCGTGAAGGGCGACGTCATCACGGGGGAGGGGCTTGACGAGGCGATGCAGGGCGTCGAGGTGGCCTACTTCCTCGTGCACTCCATGGGCACTCACGGGTACCACAAGTCGGAGCGTCAGGCGGCCCGCAACTTCGCTGCCGCCGCAGAGCGCGCGGGGGTGAAGCGCATCATCTACCTCGGTGCACTGGGTCGTGGCAAGTACATATCGCGTCACCTCGAGAGCCGTCAGGAGGTGGGGCGCCTCCTCCGCTCCGGCTCGGTGCCGGTGATCGAGTTCCGGTCGTCCGTGATCATCGGGTCGGGCAGTCTGTCGTTCGAGATGGTTCGCGCCCTCGTCGACCGCCTGCCGGTCATGGTGTGGCCGAAGTGGGTGGACACCCCCACGCAGCCCATCGGTATCGAGGACGTCATCGAGTACCTCCTGGAGGCCTCCGAGATCCCGCTCGAGAGCAGCGAGGTGGTGGAGATCGGCGGCACCGACCAGGTGTCGTACGGCCAGCTGCTGATCGACTACGGGAAGGCCCGTGGCCTCCGCCGGTACTTCATCCGCGTCCCGGTGCTGACCCCCCGCTTGTCGAGCCTGTGGCTCGGGCTCGTGACGCCCGTGTACGCCCGCATCGGCCGTGAGCTGGTGGAGGGCCTGCGTGCCGAGACGGTGGTCACCACGGATACGGCGGAGCGCCTTTTCAGCGTTCGCCCGATGGGCATGAAAGAGCAGATCACGCGGGCTCTGTCGAACGAGGACCGCGAGTTCGCCGAGACCAAATGGTCGGACGCCGTGTCATCGCGCGGGCAGGAGCACATGCGCTGGGGCGGGGCGCGCAAGGGCAACCGCCTCGTGGACTCCCGTTCGGCGTTCGTACCCGTGCCGCCGGAGGTTGCGTTCGCACCCATTCAGCGCATCGGCGGCGATGCGGGCTGGTACCACGCCGACTACCTGTGGGATGTGCGGGGGTTCCTCGACCTGCCGTTCGGCGGTGCGGGAATGCGCCGCGGCCGGCGTGACCCCGAGCATCTCGTGGTCGGTGACACCGTTGACTTCTGGCGTGTGGAGGAGATCAACCCCGGGCACCTTCTTCGCATGAAGGCGGAGATGGCGCTGCCCGGGCGCGCATGGCTGCAGTACGAGGTGCGCGAGGTGCCCTCCGGGTCGATGATCCACCAGACCGCCCTGTTCGATCCCATGGGTGTCTTCGGCCGCGTGTACTGGTACTGCGTCTGGCCGTTCCACCAGTTCGTATTCGGGGGCACGCTCAGGAGCATCTGCCGCCTGGCGCGGGCCGAGGAGCGCGAGCGCGCTGCCGCGGTGAGCGCACCGTGAGGATCGCCGTCATCGGGGCGGGTATCTCCGGGCTCGTTGCCGCCCGTGTGCTCGTGGATGCCGGCCATGAGGTGGTGGTGCTCGAGAAGAGCCGTGGCCTCGGCGGCCGGATGGCCGCGCGCCGGGCGGAGGGCGGCGCGGTGGTGGACCACGGCCTCCCGGTGCTCGACGTCCCGCGCGATGGCGTGCTGGCGCGCTTCATCGTCGACCTCGCGGCGGACGACCTCGTGGAGGTGGATGCCCCCGGGGAGCCCGTTCCGGGGCGCGCCATCGATGGCGCACCCCGGCTGGCGTGGCCCTCGGGCATGACGCGGTTGCCCAAGGCGATGGCCGAGGGGCTCGAGGTGGTGACCGGCGTGCGGGTGGCGGCGATCCGGGCCGATGGCGACATGCTGGAGGTGGCGCAGGATCAGGGCAACACGCTCGGGATGTACGACTACGTGATCATCACGGCGCCCGGTGCACAGGCTGCCGACCTGCTCGATGCGAGCCCGCGCGGGGCCGTTCGGGCCGCCGACGTGCGCGCCGTGGCGTACGACATGGCCATCATGGTGCTGGCGGGCGTGGCCATGGACCCGCCGGAGTGGTTCGCGCATCGCCCGCTCACAGGGGCGATCGCGTACATCACGAATGAGGTGGCGAAGGGCCGGGAGCCGGTGGACGGCGTTGCGCCGTTTGTGGTGCGCCTCGGTTCCGATGCCAGCGAGCGCCTGATGGAGGCGTCTGATGCCCGGGTGCTCGACGAGACGCTGCCCATGCTCGCCAAGGTGCTGGGTTCCGCTGCCGCCGCGCCGTCATGGGCGCAGGTCAAGCGCTGGCGGTACTCCACGTCGCGAGGACGCATCGATCAGGCGGCGCTCAACCCGGAGGGGGTCCGCGTGCTCCTGGCGGGCGACTCCGTGGCGGCGGGCCCCTATATGGAGGATGTCGCGGCGAGCGGCCTCTGGGCCGCCCGCCGCATCCTCGACTCCTAGGCGGCGGGCTCTCCGTCGCCGTCGGCGGTGATGTCGGTCTGGATGACCTCGATGACCTCGGTGACCTCCACCTCGCCGTCGGGCGATGCGGTCATCTGGACGACATCGATGACCTCGGTGACCGTGACGCCCTCGGGCGTGACGTCCACCTCGATGGTGTCCGCGACATCGGTGACCTGCACGCCGCCATCCGGGGTCGCCACGACCTCGATGACCTCGATGACCTCGGTGACCTCGATGTCCGCCTCGACCACCGGGCCGGCACCGGCCGGAACCTCGACGTCCTTCTTGGCGCGAGGGGTGGCGGCCTTCTTCTTCGGCGGGGCCTCGACAATGGGCACCACGCGGGCGGCCTCGCGCTTCGCCAGCTGATCGCGGGCGACGTGGAGCTTGCGGACCCGCTGACGTGACTCGATAGCCCGGGCCTCTGCCGCCGCCTTGCGCTCGAGGGCGGCGTCGTACTCGGCGCGGATCTCCGGGTCCTTGACCAGCGCGCGGTCGGCCCACGCGAGCCAGTGCATCTCGGCCTCGCGATCGGCGTGGCGCATGGGCGTCTCCTCGACCCAGTCGGTACGCCGCGCGATTCCGGCGAGGAGGGTGTCATCGTCCGCATCGCGCGGCACGTCGAGCATCTCGTAGAGGTCGCGCTCCATGAGCGCCCTCACCAAGGCCTGCTTCTTGGGGTCAACGGTGGCCATCGTCATCTCCTAGCGCGCGGTCCGGAACGTCACGGTACCTGCGGCGCGACTCCTGATTGTGTACCTCGCCGGCTTCGTGCGGGTGAGGAAGCGCACCTGCACGGTGGCCTTGGCGGTGTACCTCGTATTGGGGCGCAGCCCCCTGATCGTGCCCGACACCCTGCGCGGGGCACGCGATGTGCTCCATCGTCCGGCGGGCACTGACCTCGTGAGCCTTCTCGGCGATGTCCCGACGGTGAAGACGATGCGCGACTGCTGCCCTGACGGGTTCTGGATCCATGCATTGAGCATGGCGCTCGTGCGGGTGATGGTGGTGGGTGCCGCGACGCGTCCCTCTGCACGCACGTTGTAGCTGTTCTGTGCGAGCACGGTGGGGGCGAGCGCCGCCGCGCCGATGGTGCCAATGGCGATTGCGCGTGCTGCCGTGCCGGTCATCCCTGCCACGTGGGTCATCCTCCCGTCGATCCGGCCCGGGATGGTAGGTGAGGGGGTGCACCGGGTGTCCGATCGCGTGCCGGTCGAACGCCCTGGGTGGGTGGTGCCGGCGTCCGTCACCGCCGCGGGAGCATGAATGCGACCCACAGCGTTCCCATGGCGACCAGGGCGGCGACGACGATGGTGACGCCCTGGAACGACATGAACAGATGCAGTCCCCCGCCGACCAGCGGCCCGAGGGTGTAGCCGGCGGAATACACCACGACCATCGCGGCGGCGCTGAGCCCGTACGAGCCGGAGTGCCCCATCTCGTCCACGGCCTCCGTGAAGAGGGGCCCTGCGGGGGCGGCCAGGATCGCCGCGCCACCGAGGCACACGGCAAAGACCAGCGTCACCCACCATGCCGGGCCGAGCGCCACGAACGGGAGCGCCGCCGCCGTGATGACTCCCCCGATGATGAGGGGAAGCCGCCGCCCCGCCCGGTCGGACCACCAGCCGCCGAGGGGGGACCCGAGGAAGAGCGCCGCCGTCCCGAGCGCCAGCACGAGGCCGATGCCGCTCGATGACAGGCCGAGCCTCTCGGAGAGGTCGAGTGGCAGGAGGGGCTCGAGCATGGCCTCGACGAGAGCGAGCAGGATGAGGGCGAGTCCCCCCGCACGCGCCCCCCGTGAGCGCGCCACGCTGCGCAGACCCGCGAGCACCGACGGCGGTATGGACGATGGGCGTGCCGTCTCGGGCACGAGTACGACGCAGAGGGCCAGCAGCAGCGGGACGATCGAGATGATGAGGAACGTCGTCCGCACGCCGACGGCGTCGATGAGGATGCCCGAGGC
>JBIIQA010000113.1:0-4888 GCA_044342355.1 Miltoncostaeaceae bacterium
CATCGCCCTCGGGCTCATCGTGGGCAAGGCGGTGGGCATTCCCCTGGGTGCATGGCTGGCCGTGCGCTCGGGCCTCGGCCGCATGCCGCGCAATGCCCGCTGGGTTCAGGTGATCGGCGTGGGGCTGATTGCCGGGATCGGGTTCACGGTGTCGCTGTTCATCACCGACCTCGCCTTCACCGACCCGGCCATCCAGACCGCCGCACGCATCGGCGTGCTGGGCGGGTCGGTCGTCGCAGCGCTCGGGGGTGCACTGCTGCTGTTCGCATCCGGGCGGCGGCGGTAGGTTCACTCCATGCGGGACCACCCGCACTTCTCGGCCGACGGCCGCTGAGGCCTCGTCATAATGCAGTTGAACATGCACCGATACGCGACGCCCGGGAGGCGCCCGAATGCCCGCTGATCTCGACCAGGACCCCAAGATCCAGGCCTACGCCCACCCCGAGCGACTGGTAACGACCGAGTGGCTCGCGGCCCATCTGGACGACCCCGGGATCGTGGTGGCCGAGAGCGATGAGGACGTGCTGCTGTACGACACCGGCCACATCCCGGGCGCGGTGAAGATCGACTGGCATGCCGACCTGAATGACCCGCTCACCCGCGACTACGTTGACGCTGCGGGCTTCGCGGCGCTCATGTCGTCGAAGGGCATCACGCCCGACACCACCATCGTCTTCTACGGCGACCAGAACAACTGGTGGGCGGCCTACGCCCTCTGGGTCACCTCGCTCTTCGGCCACGCCGATGTGCGCCTGCTCGACGGCGGGCGCAAGAAGTGGATCGATGAGGGACGCCCCGTCACCACGGACGTGCCGCAGCCGGCCCCCACCGAGTACCCGGAGACCGGGCGCGACGACAGCGTCATCCGCGCGTACCGCGAGCAGGTGCTCGCCCACATCGGCAACGGCCCGCTCGTCGATGTGCGGTCGCCGCAGGAGTACTCCGGCGAACTGCTGCACATGGCCGACTATCCGCAGGAGGGCGCGCTCCGCGGGGGACACATCCCCACGGCTGCGAGCGTTCCCTGGCGACGTGCCGCGCGCGAAGAGGACGGCACATTCCTGCCGGTGGACGATCTGAGGGCCATCTACCAGGACGAGATCGGACTGAGCCCGCAGGATGACGTCATCGCCTACTGCCGCATCGGCGAGCGCTCCAGCCACACGTGGTTCGTGCTCACGCATCTTCTCGGATTCGACAACGTGCGCAACTACGACGGCTCGTGGGTGGAATGGGGCAACGCCGTCCGCGTGCCGATCGAGAAGTGAGGGACGCCCTCCATCAGGTGGTCGAGGAGTTCGCGGACACACCGCGGGAACTGCGCCTGCCGCTGCTCCTCGAGTTCGCGGACTCCCTCCCCCCCCTTCCCGATCATCTGCTGGACGACCGCGACTCCATGGAGCCGGTGGAGGAATGCCAGACGCCGCTCTTCCTCGCCGTCGACGTGACGCCCGGCGGCACCGTGCGGCTCTACTTCGATGCACCCCGCGAGGCGCCGACCTCGCGGGGCTTCGCCGCCGTCCTGTTCCAGGGCCTCGACGGTGCCACGCCCGAGGAGGTGCTCGCGACCCCCAACGACTTCTACATGTCGATGGGGCTTGAGGAACTGGTGACGCCAATGCGCATGCGCGGCCTGTCGGGCATGCTCTCGCGCGTCAAGCGACGGGTCGCCGCGGGAATGACCCCCGCGCAGTAGGCGTCAGGCCCGCGGGGCGAGCAGCAACTGGCCGCCCTTCACCTGCTGCACGGTGGCCGGATACACAGCCTCGCGGACGCCCTTGGTGAAGCGCATCGTGCCGAGCAGGCTGGGCACGATGCGCACGGCCCGAAGGCCATTCAGGACGCGTGTGGGGTCTCCGCCACGGCCGCGCTCGGCAGCGGCCTCAAGCAGTTCGACCCCGGCATAGCCCTGAGCGGCGAACGCGCTCGGCGTGCTGCCATATGCCGCGCGGTACGCGCGCACGAACGCCCGGCTGCGCGCATCGCGCCGACGGGGATTCCAGGAGGCACTCACGATCATCCCGTCGGTCGCAGGGCCGGCGGCGCCGAGCACGTCGGGGGTGTTGTACCCGTTGCCCCCCACCTTCACGGCGGTCGAGCCGGCGGCAGCCATGGCCAGCCTCACGGCATCGACACTGCGGGCGGCGAAGAAGATGGCCTGCGGCCCGGGAGCCGTTGCACTCGCGATCACCGACGCGGCATCCGCCGAGCCCATGCGCATGGTGACATCGGCGAGGAGTGCGATTCCCTCCCCGGCTGCGGCCCGGCGGAACGCCGCGGCGGCGCCCTCCGAATAGGCGTCGCCCGTCACCGACACGAGTGAGGCCGTCGTGACCCCCCGCGCATCGCGGGCGTAGGCCACCGAGGCGGGGATCAGGCGGTCCTCCGAGAGGGTCACACGCCACACGGTGCGCCCTGCCTGCTCGAGGTCGAGCGTGGTGTTGGTGACGGCGAGCACGGGAATGCCCGCCGCTGCGGCGACGGGATCGGCGGCCGCGGCCACGCCGGAAAGCGTCGGCCCGAGCACCGCGCCCACCCGGGCGCCCGTGAACCCGATCATCTGATTGGTGCCCATGGTGTTGTCCGACCGGTCGTCGGCAAGGTGCAGTCGCACGCGCACTCCGCCATCGGCGGCGCTATCACGGGCCGCAAGCGATGCGCCGCGTGCCTGGCTGACGCCGTACGCCGATGCGGAGCCGGTGATCGATGCGAGGGATCCGCCCACCACCTCATACGTGGGGGATGCGGCGGCGGCAGTCGCGGCAGTCGCCATTGCGGCGAGGACGACGGCGATGGGCATCGAGTGGCGCAGCATTCAGGGCTCCTGGGGCCGGGGGCGATTCCTCGGGGGCGCCATCCTACGCGGCATGCCCCCTAGGCTGGGGCGGTGAAGCACCGGTCCGCCGCACTGATCGCCATCGCCGTCGGCGGCGCCGTGGGTGCCCTTGCGAGGGCAGGGCTGGGTGAGGCCCTGCCTGCCACCCGCTGGCCCGTGGCCACCCTGATCGCAAACGTGGCCGGCACGGCGCTGCTCGCCCTCGTCGCGGCGCTCATCGCGTTCCGACCGCACCTGCCCCGGTGGCTGCACCCCCTCGTGGCGGTGGGCTTCTGCGGGTCGCTCACCACCTTCTCGGCCATGCAGGTGGAGGCGCTCCTCCTCATGCGCGCCGGCATGTCCGCCGACGCAGTGGTGTACGTGGTCACCAGCGTGCTGCTGGGACTCATCGCCGCAGTGGCCACGCGGCGCGCCGTGCAGGCGGTGGCACGGTGAGCACGCTCGGGTGGGTGCTCGTGGGCCCTGCGGGTGCGCTCGGCGCTCTCGCGCGCCATGGCACCGGCAGGGTGATGGTGAGGTCCATGGCCCTCGGCGCCCCGTGGGGCGTACTCGCCGTCAATCTCATCGGGGCATTCCTGCTGGGGCTCCTCGTGGGAGCGCGCCCCGTGGACGTGGCACTTGTCGCGCTCGGCACCGGATTCCTCGGGTCCTTCACCACGTTCTCGACATGGATGCTCGAGACCGATGCCCTTGCGGGGCGCGGACGCTATGCGGACGCGCTGCTGAACATCGTGGGGCCCCTCGTCGCGGGGCTGGCACTCGCCGCGGCCGGGTACGCCGCCGGCATCGCGCTCACCTGAGCGCGCGGGGCGTCGGCCGGCTAACCGACCGCGTTGATGACGAGGATGAGCACCACGACCGCGAGCACGACGGCGATCGTCGACGTGATGAAGACGGTCATGAACTTCGGCATCGGCGGGATGGGCGGCAGGTCTGCCATCAGAACTCTTTCGGGACGATTCAGTACGCCGTGATTCCACCAGACGCAAGCCCCCGGAATCCCGTTTCCCGACTCTGTGTCAGGCCTTCCCGGACGGTCGTCATGCGCCAGCCGGGACACCGGGCGACCGTTCCCCCTTCCGAACGGCGGGAATGGTCCTACCGTGGGAACACGTTCCTCCACCCGTTCCCGAAAGGACGACACATGAGGATCCGCACCCTCGCCGCCATCAGCGCCATCTCCGCGGTGGCCCTGGCGGGAGCCGCCGGCCCCGCGCTGGCACAGAAGACGATCAACGTCTCGACGGACAAGAAGGCCCCGCTGGCCTACAAGGGCATGCCGAAGACGCTGAAGGCCGGTACCTACACCTTCCGGTACACGAACACCTCCGGGATGGACCACAACCTGAAGATCGGCAAGGTGTCGACCCCGGTGTTCAAGACCGGGACCAAGACGATCAAGGTCACCCTGAAGAAGGGCACCACCGCATTCATCTGCACTGTTCCGGGCCATGCGGCCGGGGGCATGAAGGGCGCGATCAAGGTCACGTGATCGTCACTGCCATTGCGCCGATCACCGTGTGGTGGTCGGCGCAATGGCGAAGTACCCCCAGCGGGCCTGCATTGGAACCGTACCGAGGCGTGGCTCGCCAGCGTCGATGCGTTGCGGAAGACGTTCGGCTGATCATCCCGTGCGAACGCCGCCCACAGGTGGCTATCCTCACTTTCCGCCCCCGGACGCTTGACGCCGATTCCGACGACCCACGCGTTCCGCCCTGGCCACTTTCGTGCGCCACGGCTGTCTTCTAAAGGGAAGTCGATGAAGCGATCGATCCGCAATACCAGTCTGGCTGTCCTCGCCGCATCCGTGCTCGTCGTCGCCGCTGGCTGCGGCAGCGGCGACGAGGCATCGACGACCACAGCCGCGAACGCCACCCCGTACACCAGCACGTTTGACGGAGCAGCCGACAAGACCGTCGTCGCTGATCTCGCCGCCGCTGGCAACTTCACCGTGCTGACACGGCTGTTGAAAGCTGCAGGGCTCACGAAAACGCTGTCGGGTCCTGGTCCGTTCACCGTGTTCGCTCCCACAGATCAGGCCTTCGAGGCCGA
>JBIIQA010000114.1:0-4883 GCA_044342355.1 Miltoncostaeaceae bacterium
GACTATGAGGGGGAACTCGGGGTGGTGATCGGGCGCACTGCCCACTGCGTGACGCCTGCTGATGCCCTCGATCATGTGTTCGGCTACACGGTGTGCGACGACGTGAGTGCCCGCGACCGCCAGAAGTTGGAGCCGCAGTGGATCCGCGCCAAGAGCGGGTGGGGCTTCATGCCCATGGGCCCGTGGATCACCTCCGCCGACGAGGCCGGCGACCCCCGGGACATGCGCATTCGCACGTGGGTGAACGGCGAGCTGCGCCAGGACACCAGCACTGCCGACATGATCTTCCCCGTCGCCGAGTTGGTGGCGTTCGCGTCGCAGGTCTTTCCGCTCGAGCCCGGCGATGTCATCACCACGGGCACGCCATCGGGCGTGGGGGTGGGGATGCACCCGATGCAGTTCCTCGCGCCCGGTGACGTGGTGCGCATCGAGATCAGCGGGCTCGGGGCGATCGAGCATGAGATCGTGGCGCCATGAGCACCGAACGTGACATGGCGGCCATGCGACGGGTCATCGCGATGACAGGGGTGACCTTCCCGCGTGGCCTCGTTGGGCCGGAGGCCATGGACCTTGCCGCCGCCATCGGGACGGGCGCCCCCGATCGCGCCGAGGTGGACGCCCAGGTGAAAGCGGTCGCCGCCGCGCAATGGCCCGTACTCCAGGGCCCGGTGGCCGCCGCTCTCGCGCGCGCGTCGCGTCCGGATGACGCTGCCGATGACCGGTCGCTGGCGGTGGCCGAGGAGTTCGCCGCCGATGCCGACCCCGAGAACCCACTCGCGCTGGCCCTCGCGGAGCGCGCCGGGCTCGACCTCGCCGCGGTGCGCGCCCGCGCCCTTGACCGCCTCGAGGCCCTGGCCGTCACCCAGGCCGACGGTCCCGATCGTCCAGAGGCCCTCATCGCGCTTGCCACGGCCACCGGTCGCCTGGTGGTGGACCTGCTCGACCTCGACCCCGACGACTTCGCGCCGGAGATCGCCGACTACGCCAGCGCGGGCACCGACGTCGAGGCGGCGACCCCGCGGCTGGTGCGTGCGACCGGTGATGACGAGATACGCGAGTGGGCGCGCGAGGCGATCCAGACGCTCGAGGTTCCCGCGCCGCCCTCCGCCCTTGCGGCTGTCAGGCGTATGGCAGGTGGGCCCATGCCGGAGGATCCTGCCGACGATGTGCTGTGGACCGCCACGATGGTGGTGCTGGCAGAGGAGGCCATCGACCTCGCTACTGCCAGCTCAGCCAGTCCCAGCGAGGGCGCCGGGGATGACGATGGGGCCGACGCCCTCGCCGACCTCGCCGACCTGTTGGGGGATGACGAGGCCTAGCCGGTGATGCCGGCCCCGAGGCCGGCGCGGGCGAGGATCTCCGGAACGGAGTCCTCCCAGGCGATGGCCATCACGTGCACCCCGGCCACCCCGGGGATCTCGCGCAGGGCCTGGATGACCTCCACGCAGATCTCCATGCCCTCCTCGCCCTCATCGGATGCCTGCTGCATGCGGGTGATGAGGTGGTCGGGCACCGTGACGCCCCACACCTTGTCGCGCATGTGCTCGGCCATGCGCAGGTGCTTGAACGGGCCCACGCCGATGAGCAGTTTGGGCATGGCGGGAAGATCTGAGGCCTCGAGGCGCGACATGAAGGCCGCCACGCGCTCGGGCTCGTACACCAGCTGGGTCTGGAAGAAGTCGGCGCCCGCATCCATCTTCGCGCGGATCTTCGAGATCTCCACGTCGGGGTCGTCGGCGGCCGGGTGCGCCGTGGCGCCGATCACCAGGTGCGGCGGCTCGCCCGCCAGCTCCTCTTCCGCCTCGTTCATGAAGCGGCCGCTGCGCAGTGATGACTGCAGGCGCAGGAGGCCCATGGTGTCGAGGTCGTTCACCACGGCGGCGTCGGGGTGATTGCCGATGTGGATGGGGTCGCCGCTCATGCAGAGGGTGTTGTGAATGCCCAGGGCCGAGGCCCCCAGGATGTCGCTGGTGAGCGCCATGCGGTTGCGGTCGCGCACCGTCATCTGCATCACCGGCTCCGCGCCGTTGTCGAGTGCGATGCGCCCCGACGCGAGCGGGCACATACGCGACTGCGCCGTCTGGTTGTCGGTGATGTTCACCGCGTCGGTGACCGGGCCCAGCAGCCGTGCCTTCGCGGCAATGACCGACGGATCGGCGCTTTTCGGGGGCCCCATTTCGCTCGTCACGGCGAAGCGGCCGTTGGCGAGGGCGGTTTCGAGTCGTGTGGGTGCGTTCATCGGGAGTGGACGCTAGCAGGGGTTTTATCGCCTGAGTGGGGGTATGCAGGCCCTGTCACCGACGTCAGTATTTCGTTAGGACTGCTCCCGGCTGCGTGATGTGCCAGCGACCCGGCCTACGGTGGATCACGATCGCACTCGACCCCGGAGGGCTCCACATGAAGGTCTATCCGTTCGCCATCGCCTCGGCTGCCGTGCTCGGCACCGCGGCGATCCTCGTCACGTCCGGCACCGCCGCCAACGAGACGGCCATCACGACCGGCCAGCAGCTGGTGATCAACCAGCGCATCTCGCAGGCGGCTGTTCGCCGCAGCAACTCGGCGCTCAACTACCTGGCGCCGATCCGCACCGCGCAGAGTGATGCTGCCAACACGGGGAAGAACGGCGTGACGCCCCTCAGCCGCGTGACCGGCGCGGGCCAGGGCTGGCCGACCACGGCGATCGCCAACAACGCAGTCACCGCCGCGAAGCTGGCAGCCCCCGTTCAGGCGGTCGTCAACAATGTGCACCGTATCCCCGTGACCAGGGTGGCCGGTGGTGCGTCAGCGACCCTCGCCACCATCGGAAGCGTCACGGTGGCGGGCACCTGCGTCATCAACGGAACTCTCACGAACTCAACGCTGACCGGCAGTCCGCTCCTCACCGCGGATATCGCGACGGTGTCAGTGACGTCGGCGACCGCGGGGTGGTCCGGTAATGGGCAGGCGATCATCCGCTCGTCAGCCACCCTGATGGAGACCGGGTTCGTCAACGTCGACAACGTGGGCGCCGGTGCGGCCACCACGCTCCTCGAGTTCGGCGTGCCCACCACGACAGTGGCATCACAGACCCTCACCGGCGGCGTGATGCGCGCAGATGGCGTCGGCGCCAACATCCAGGTGACCGCCGGCACCAACCTCACGCTCGGCACAAATGGCGGCGTGGGATCGTGCACCTTCTCGGGCGTGGTCAACACCTGATCACGTCGTCGCCGCACGCGGCGGCGGCCCGGTCCTAGATCGGGTCGCCGCCCTCGGCGACGAACCGCACGCGTCCGGCGATCTCGGCCGCGTTGTTCGACACACGCTCCAGATGGCGGGCCAGCAGCACGGCGCCCGCGAGCCACGGCGCGCTGTCCTGATCGGCGGAGTGATGTGATGCCGCGTGCATGACCCCCTCGAGCAGGTCCTGCACCCCGCGGGCATCCGACTTCGCGATGATCGCGAGGCCGGTGTCCTCCCGGGCGAATGCCTGCACCGCCTGCGAGAGCGCGCTGATGGCGCGCGGCTCCATGCGCTTGATGAGGGCGTCCACCTCGGGAACGGGCCGCGACGGCTGCATGGCCTCGACGCGTCGCGCGATCGCCACGGCGAGGTCGCCCACGCGCTCGAGCGCAACGGCAATGATGAGCCCTGTGTGGATGAGCCGGAGGTCATGGGCCTTGGGTGCCTGGAGGAGGACCAGATCGAAGGCGAGGCGCTCGAGTTCCTTGCACCGGAAGTCGACCTCGTCGTCGCCGGCAATCACCTGGGCGGCCTCGGAATGGTCCTGCGTCTCCCAGGCATCAACGCCCCGCTCCACCTGGCCCACGATGACGCTGGCCACCTCGATGAGACCATTGCGCAGCTGGTCGATGCCGCCGCTGATGCCACCTGACGTCTCCATCTGGTGGAGTCTAGGGCGACCACCGGTGTCACGGCACCGTTAGTATCACCGTGACATTCACACGGCAGCAGCGTCGAAGGAGCACCACCACATGCATGCAGTGCGCTACGGGACGATCGTGGACCGCGTCGTCCCGCGCGGAGAGACCAGGAGCAGCACCCTCGTCCGCGACGTCATCCTCGTCCTCGCCGGCACCGGCCTCGTGTCGCTGCTCGCGCAGATCTCAATCCCCTGGTTCCCGGTGCCCTTCACCGGCCAGACCCTCGCGGTGCTGCTCGTGGGTGGCCTCCTTGGCGCCGTCCGCGGTGCCCTGTCGCTGGCGGTGTACTTCGCCATCGGCGCGCTCGGCGCCCCGATCTTCACGGATCAGTCCGGCGGCTGGGACGTCATCATGGGCGCCACCGGCGGCTACATCATCGGCTTCATCCTCGCTGCCGCGGCCGTGGGCTGGCTGGCCGAGCGCGGTGCCGATCGCCGCGTCATCTCGATGATGGGCGTGCTGCTTCTCGGCAACGTCATCATCTACGCCGTGGGTGTGCCATGGCTCGCCAACTGGACCCCGCCGGGAGCCGATGTGGCCTTCGGGTGGTCGCAGGCCTACGAGTTCGGCGTGCAGCCCTTCATCCTGGGCGACCTCCTGAAGCTGGCCGTCGTCGCCGCCATCCTGCCCGCGGGGTGGGCGCTCCTGCAGCGCACAGGCTTCGGTCGCGACCGCGAGAAGGATGGTCCCGAGGCCGGGATCCTCTAGCGCGAGGCGCATCACGGCGCAGTCGCGTCACGCAATGATGTATCGAAAGGGTCCGCTGAGCGGGCCCTTTCGCGTTCAGGTGGGCGTTTCGAGGGCCTGTGCGCGCCACCGGGTGCGGGCCCTGTTCCCCGCCGTGCTGCCGGGCCCCAGCCTTACTGTTTCCTAACGCAGATGACTTGATACTGATGCGCTCAGATTATTGAATGCACCTTGTATCCAGACCGGCCCGGGGCTTCCGGGCCCCATTCATGT
>JBIIQA010000115.1:0-4868 GCA_044342355.1 Miltoncostaeaceae bacterium
GCCCGGAATCCGCGGTGCCCGGGATTGACACCACCTGCAGGGGAAGGTCGTCCACCGCAGCGGGTGCGCCGCCACCGTTCCGTCGTGGCGTAACAGCCTCGCCGGAATCGGATGACGGGCCCGTGCCGATCACGTTGATGGCCGCCACAGCCACGCGGTAGGCCGTGCCATCATCGAGGCCCGCGATCGTGCACAGGGTGGTGCCCGTCGTGGTGCACGTGGCACCGCCGGGGGTCGCGGTGGCGAGGTAGCCGGTTACCGCGCTGCCGCCATCGGACTCCGGCGCGGACCACGCCACCTCGATGCGCCCGGGCAGAGCCGTGAGCTCCGGTGATCGCGGAGCGCCAGGGGCGGTGATGCCCGGCGTGCGAGCTGCCGCCGGGACGGAGGCAGGACCGGTGCCCACCGCATTCGTGGCGCTCACCGTCACCTGGTACTCGCTGCCGCTGGAAACGCCGTTGATGGTGCACGTGGTGGCGCCGTCGGTACTGCACTGCGCGCCCCCGGGCGATGCGGTGGCCGTGTAGCCGGTAACCGCCGTGCCGCCGTCGAAGTCCGGAGCGACCCAGCCCACATCAATGCTGCCCGGCGAAGCCTGAATCAACGGCGTGCGCGGCTGGGCGGGCACCGCCAGGGGCGTGGTGCGCGTGAGTCGCGTGGATGGCGACCCTGCGCCCACCGAATTCATGGCCCGGACGGTCACGGCGTACTCAGCACCGGGCGAGAGGCCATCAATGGCGCACGCCAGGGCTCCGGTGGTGGTGCACGTGGCACCACCGGGAACCGCCGTGGCGGTGTAGCCGATGATCGAGCTATTGCCGTCAGACGTGGGCGCCCGCCACTTCGCCGTGATGCGACCCTCTGATGACACGGCATCCCGGATCTCCGGACTGCCCGGGGGGACGGAGGCCCCAAGGGGCGTGGCCGCCGCCGACGGCGGGGACGCCTCTTCCGATTCGCACGGCATCTTGGCCCCGCACCAGTACCGGCTCTCGATGACGACCGTCACGGTGTAAGCAGTACCGGGCGTGAGGCCGGTGATCGTGCATGTGGTCGAATTGAAGCCCGCCACCTTGCATGTGCGACCGCCTGGAGAGGCCGTCGCCGTGTAGTCGTGGGGAGGGTCAAGGCCCTTCTGGCGCGAATCAGCCCTCCATTCCTTCCACCCCGGGGTGCTCCAGCGCACCTCGAGGGCCTCAGGCAGGGCTCGAAGTCGCGGTTGGCCGGGCCCGGAGGTGAACGTCACGATGCTTGTGCCGCCATTCCCGAGCGCGTTCGTCGCGTGAACACGGAACTCCCATTCCTTCGACAGATCAAGATTGCCGAAGGTGCACTGCAGGTCAGCCGCCGCGGAGCGGGTGCAGCTCCGCGTCATCCGCGGGAGGTTGCCCTTCGTGGTTCCGACCACCTCATATCGCTGGATGGTGAGGCCGCCAGTTGATGCCGGGGGCCGCCAGTCAACGCGGATGGACTTCGTGTCACCGGTGCATTCCTCGCCACACACGGACAGGTCACGGACCGGATCAGGAACACGCGCGCCCGCCAGCCTCGGAGGGGCAGCCGACGCCGGGCCGCCGGGCGAGGTGCCCGGGACGTATGCGCCCACGGCGCGGCTGGTGTAGAGGGGGCCGACGACGTAGTCACCGGCGACGTGATTGTTGTAGGTCCAGTTCGCGGCCTGGAACCCCGGAATGTGCTTCCGCTGGGGCCATCCCGATTCCTTCGGGAGATCCGATTGCGGCCAGTTGTACGTCGTCATGGCTTGAATCTGGCGCTGCAGCGGCCACACCAGGGGGAGGTCGTTCTGGGTGTTCGGCGACCGGTAGTCCCTGCTCCCCACGCACGGGTTGTCCGAATGCTCCCTGACGATGCGGTCGGTGATGCCGACCGCCTCGCGGGCCTTCCTGCTGAAGGTCGTCGCAAGCGGCGGAGAGCAGATGATTTTGTCGCCGGTGAAGTACGACACATTGGCGGAACCAGGGGGGGCGGGAAGTCCGCCAAGGTTCGGGCAGTACCCGCCCATGCTGCGGTTATTCAGTTCCTCAAGTGACGAGGTCACGGGAACGATCACCGCTGGGCCGCTGGTATTGAAAGTGTTCCAAGCAGGAGTGCTGTTATCAGAACGATTTGCCCAGTTCTGGTACATGATTGTTCCGGCCGGATTCGCCGAGACGCAGTTCCAGCCGTAGCGGTCCGCGGCACGCGGCGTGAGGTCCACCACCCGGCACTGCATTCCTTGCGCAGAGGCCGGCAGCCTTGTCATTGTTTGCGTCGTGGTCCCCTCTCGTCCCGGCATCTTCCAGTTAGACCATTGACGTATATTGGTGGTCCCGATCGCCCAGGGCACGCAGCCCGCGTCCTTGAGCGACAGCTGGAGGTTGGGCATCACTCCGTGTCCGGCCGGCTCTTTTAGCTGCGGGTGCGCCTTCCATGCAAGAACGGGTTCGTCCGGGATGGGCGTGGGGAAGGAATCACAGAGCCCACCCGCGGACGTCCCCTCCTGCGGCTGGAAGGACGCGCCGGGGTTCATGCGCTCCTTCATGTGGCACAGGGCCGCACGACGGAGCGCCACGAGAACCCGAGGCAGGTTTTCCGCGGGGAGCGTGTCAACGGACTCCCACGCGCCGGGGGGAGCACCGGGGATGTCCCGAGGGGCGGAGACCAACTGGTCGGGAGTGCACGCGTTCACAGGCTCATTACCTGTGTTCTTCCCCGCAAAAGATGGCATGTAGCCGGACAAGCCTGGGGTGTTGAGCCAGGCGTGCGAGCTGCCGACGCGTACTAGTTGCGTCTGAACGTTGTCCGGGTCACGTAACCACCACATCGGCGAGTTACTGTTGCCAAAACACGCAGCAACCGCGTTGCCGCCTGGATCGATCTGGTAGTTCCCGATGCCGTAGGCAGTGCCGGTGGTGGGGGCCATCACCAGCACCTGATCGGTGGGGATACGGGCGCCGAAGTACGTACCTGTGGCGTCGATCTCAATCACTGCAAGCACATCGCTGAACAGTTGCGTGGTCGCATCGACCACCTCGGGCGAGCGCGTGGAATTGCCGTCGGGCCGCAACGCGTACTCCGACGCCATGCTTGACGCCAGAACATTCTTCACGAACTCGCCGAGCCAGAACTCGCCTGCCACATCGACCGTGGCCTGGGTGGATCCCGCGGTCACGACGGTGGACGCCGCAGCCGCCCGCCGCTGGGCGAACTGCATCAGGCCGGCGGCGGCTCCGTCGCCCTGGGCGAGGCTCGCGCATGCAGCGCGCGGGTGCCGAAGTTCCGACCCGTCCATGACCACGTTCTTGGGAAGCGTTCCGACCAGAGCGACCCAGTTCGGGCAGCCGCTGTTGATCTCGTAGCGGCGAACGAGGGCATTCGTCAGGGCCTGAGTCAGGGCCTGGGGCACGGCCTTGCCCTCGGCACGCAAGCCCGCCGCAGCGCGGGTGGCCTCGATGATGTCCTGAACCGCATTCATCTCCGTGACGTAGTTGAGGGCGGCAACCTGCCCGCCCAGCTGTGCCACCTGCACCTCGAGCGCCGACAACGTGTGCTGGGCGGTGAGCATCTGCGTTGTGAGGTTGCTGATGCCCCGCTCCATGTCGGCGAGCTGCTTCTTCTCAGCGTCCGAAAGTCCCGAGGCGGGAGGGGGGGTGGCAGTGGGATCGGCACGGCAGAGGAACTTGATGCCGATCAGGCAGACGAGATTCTTGACTTGGCCCTCGAGGAACGGCTTGATCGTCGCATTGAGGACGATGCCGCCGGCGAAGCCGGCAAGAGAGTTCTCCTGGCGCGCCACCGCGGGATTGCCGGGTAAATTTGAGGCCACCCGGAGAGGAAGATCGTCAGATGGGCGCGGAGCGGCGAACGAGCGCACGTTGGCGCCGGCCTCAATGCGATCGGCGGTCCCCTCAGCGAAGGCCTTCACCCCGCCGCGCTTGCGGGCAGCCGTGATGAAGCTTGAGCCCGAGAAGCGCAGCCGCGAGAACCTCGCCGACTCCGCCACATCGGCACCCGTGGGCAGCCGCAGGCGGCGCGCCACCGCGCGCTCGGCCGCGGCGACCGACGCGCGGGGGCGCTCATCGAGGTATTCGGCCAGCACGGTGCTGCCCGGGTTCACGTTGACCTCGATCTCCCTGGCCAGAACACCCCTCTGCGCCGTCGCGGACATCGCATCAGCAGCGGTCAGGCGGCCAACGGCCTGCGACCGGCCGCCGGTGGCGGTGACGGCGATGCGCCGGGTCGATGCGCCTGGGCGAAGCCGGATGACCGTGTATCCCAGATTGCCCGTGGTCGTCGCGTTCGACACCACGCGCCCCGTGCGGTCATCGCGGGCCACCACGGTGGCGCCAGACACCGGATCGTTGGCGCCAGCAGTGACGTTGACCACCACGTCCTGTGCCGATGCAAAGCCGGCCCGCGCGGTGCCCGCCATGCCCAGAGCCAGCAGAATGGTGACAAGCACGGCGAGAAGGGCCGACGGGGAGATGCCGCGTGCGCGAACCGGGGGAATCAAGTCATCTCCAGAGAGGGGGCTTCATGGTTTGTAGCGGAATGCAAGCCCCCCGGCCCACTTCGCAGGAGTCCGCACGATCGCCCAGAGGTAGCCCCCGGATAACGGGGTGGCGGCGATCGCAGCCGGGGATGATGCATTTGCGGCCCCCGCAAATGCCGATCCCGCTTCGGCGAGTGGCCGCCACCCCGTTATCCGGGGGCTACCGCCTCAGGCGGGGGCTACCGCCTCAGGCGGGGGCTACCGCCTCAGGCGGGGGCGACCGCCGCGTCGCCATGCCCGGTGATGCCGAGGAACCCGGCACCGAGCTTCTCCGACAGCGCGATGACGGCCAGGTGGGTGTTGGCCGACGGCACCC
>JBIIQA010000116.1:0-4864 GCA_044342355.1 Miltoncostaeaceae bacterium
GACGGTCGCCCCGGCGTCCGATCCGTTGCGCACCTCAAGATAGCTCCCGCGGGAGCCGCGGCCGGTGAATCCGAGGTCCAGCGATTGCGCGGTGACACCGGCGAGCGGTGCGGTCGTCGTGGGCACCCCGGGCACGGGGTTCGACGGGGCAGGCGTCGAGCCGCCCCCGATGCCAAGCCAGGTGAGGAGTGCGATGCCCGTCACCCCGCCAATGGCAAGCCACAGCAGCTGGGCCTCGCGGCGGCGCGGACGTGCCTCGGCCCGCGCGCGTGCGCGCCGCATCCCCTCCGGGGATATGGCGTTGGCAAGGTCCCCGAAACGGGAGTCATATTCATCGATCGCGAGCTGGGCATCGAGTCCGAGGTACCCGCAGTACGCGCGCAGGAAGCCCCGGACATACGAGGGGTCGGGCAGGAGGTCGAACTGCTCCTCCTCCATGGCCCTGAGATACCGGGAACGGATGCGGGTTCCCGCCTCGGCTGCGGGATAGTCGATGCCCTGACGTACCCGGGCCTCGCGGAGGCTGTTGCCGATCTCGTAGATGGCCCGAAGGTATCACCGGCGCTGCATCAGATGCGGCGGCACGACCGCCGCGGGTGGCATCCCGTGTTGCGGCTAATCCTGGTCTGCAACGTCCGCATCGACGGCGGCGATACCCAGCACCCGCGGGATTTCGCCCTCACCGATGAGAACCGTTCGCGGCTTCGATCCCTCGTGACCGGAGATCACGCCGAGTCGTTCGAGGGAATCCACGAGCCGGCCCGCACGGGCATACCCCACACCGAGCCTGCGCTGCAGGAGCGACACCGAGGCGGTGCCCTGCTGCACAACCGTCTCCACGGCCTTCCGGATCATCTCGTCACCACCGGCATCCACCTCCCGCTCCTCCGCCTCAGGGCGCTCCATGAGGTCCTCGCGGATCTCCGGGCGTCCCTGGCGACGCCAGTGATCGGTGATCGCGAGAATCTCCTCCTCCGACACGTAGGCACCCTGCAGGCGCTGCAGGCGCGATGTCCCGACCGGGCGGAAGAGCATGTCCCCGTTACCCAGCAGGGACTCGGCCCCGCCGGAGTCGAGCACGACGCGCGAGTCCACCTGCGAGGAAACCGCGAACGCGATCCGCGACGGCACGTTTGCCTTGATCATTCCGGTGATCACGTCGGCCGAGGGGCGCTGCGTGGCGAGCAGGAGGTGAATTCCCACGGCGCGGCTCTTCTGCGCCAGCCGGATGATGGAATCCTCGACCTCGCCCGGGGCGACCATCATCAGGTCGGCGAGCTCGTCAATGACCACCAGGATGTGCGGGACCTGACTGAGTCCCTGGCCCCGGCGAATGGCGTTCCAGTCCTTCAGATTGCGGGCGCGCGCGGCCCCCATCAACTCGTAGCGCGACTCCATCTCCCGCACGATGTTCGCGAGCACCGCCGTGGCGTTCTTCATGTTCGTGACGACGGGCGTCAGGAGGTGCGGGATTCCCTCGTAGTGGTTGAGCTCGACCTTCTTCGGGTCGATCATGACCAGGCGGAGATCGTCCGGCGATGAGCGCAGGAGAATCGAGGCGAGAAGCCCGTTCAGGCAGACGCTCTTGCCGGTACCGGTCGAGCCCGCGATGAGCAGGTGGGGCATCCGCGCGATGTCGAGGTACACCGCCTTTCCACCGATGTCGAGCCCGAGCCACGCCGCAAGTGGGCCGGTGTCGTCGGGGAAGTCACGCCAGACGTCGCCCAACGTGACCATGCTGGCATCGGGATTGGGCACCTCCACCCCCACTGCCTGCTTGCCGGGAATAGGAGCGAGAATGCGCAACTCGTCCGTGGCAGCCAGCGCGTATGCGAGGTCGTCCCGCAATGACGCCACCTTCGACACCTTCGTGCCCGGTGCAAGTCGGATCTCGTAGCGCGTCACGCGCGGACCCGATACGGCATCGACCATCTCGGCACTCACCCCGAACTCGGCAAGGGCCTCGAGGAGGCGCTTGGAGGTCTCACGTATCTGCCCCGCGGGCATCTTCGACACGCCCACGGACTTCTGGAGACACTTACGCGGCGGCCGCTTCCACCCCCCGCGCGGGGAGTCGCCAGGGGAGCCGTGCAGGTCCTCCTCCGGCGTCGCCTCACGGGCAGATGGAGATGGGACGGGGACGGGCACGAAGGCCTCGCCGTCATCGCCCTCGGCCACGAAGTCGTCCTCGCCTGCGTCATCCCCGTCAACGAGGTCCTGGAACACATCATGCGCGTCGGAATCGCCGAAGAGCACCGGCGACCCGGCGTCATCCAGGATGGCGTCACCACCGAGCGCCGGGGACACGGGAAGGTGCTCGTCCTCATCGAACAGATCGGGAAATCGGTCGGCGCCATCCACCGGGGGGCCATCATCGCTGCGCCGCGTCGTGGGCGTGGCCACGGTGCGCGCGATCGCCCGGGCCTCTTCGCCCGCGCGGCGGCTTCCGCGCACCGCCGTGTTCGTCGCCGTCGCAACCCCGCGGCCCACGACTGCACCGGCGCTCGCGACACCCCGTCCGGATCCGCGCAGTGCCTCACCGAGCGAGGCGCCGCTCATCAGCACCATACCCGCGGCAATCCCGAGCACCGTGAGGATGTTGGCGCCGACCGCGCCCACCGTGTTGGCGGCAGCCCACCACAGCCCTGCCCCGATGACGCCACCCGTGGCCTGCATGTCCGACATGTCGAACCAGCCCTGTGCCGGGTTCATGCCCTCCCCGAAAAGGCCCGACGACAGCCCGAGGACGATCGCGAGGCCCGCGACGGACGCCCCGATGCGAAACGGCGTGGCGTCGAATACCAGAATGCGCACGATCAGGTGGATGCCGATCGCCACCATCACGAGCGGCGCCAGACCCACCCCGCGGCCGACGAAGACCCGGAGGAACTCTTCGAGGTATGCACCGAACGCGCCGCCGCCGACGGAGGCGAACACCACCGCCCCGAGGAAGCCCCCGAGGGCGATGAGGGCAAGGCCCCCGATCTCCCGGTACCCACGGCCGGCAGGCCCGCGCCCGCGGCCCTTCGAGGGCGTCCGTGAGGGCGCCTTACGGGTGGTGGACGGCTTCTTGGTGGCGGTCCGGGTTCGGGTGCGGCTTGCGGTCGCAGGCATACACAGCCTTGTTGGACCCCGGGAGGCCCACTCCTGCCCTCGACCTCACACTCCTGCCCTAGACCTCGACCACCACCGGAAGAATGACCGGGCGCTGGCGCAGTTTGCGGTTGATGAGCGAAGCCACGGCGTCGTGGAGCTGCTTCTTGAGCACGTCGATCTCGTGCACGCGCTCCTCTGACGACTCGGCGATGCTGGCGGCCACACGCTCCCGGATGGCGTCGATGAACGCCTCGTCCTCGGCGCCGCCGAATCCCCGGGTGACGATGTCCGGTGTGCCCTCGATGGTGCCGTCATGCGCATTCACCTGCACGACGATGAGCACCAGGCCATCCTCCGACATGTGACGGCGGTCGCGCAGGACCCCCTCGCCCACGTCAGCCACGCCGTATGAGTCGACATACGTGATCCCCGACTCGACGCGCTCTCCCATCTCCACACCGTCCGACGAGACCTCCATGACATCCCCGTTCTCGAGGATGACCGTGCGCTCGGGGATGCCGAGCTTGGTGGCCAGGTCGGCGTGCGCGCGCTGGTGGCGCACCTCGCCGTGGATGGGCGCGAAGAAGCGTGGCCTCACGAGCTGCAGCATCCATGCGAGTTCGTCCTGAACCCCGTGACCCGACGCGTGGATGTCAGGGCGGTCATCGGGAGTCACGACCCGGGCCCCGGACCCCACGAGGCGGTTCACCGTCTCATCGATGGCCAGCTCATTGCCCGGGATGCGACGTGAGCTGTAGACGATCGTGTCCCCCTGCTTGATCGTCACCCGCGGATGCGCGTGATTGGCCATGCGCCGCAGCGCCGACATGGGCTCGCCCTGGCTGCCCGTCGTGAGGATGACGAGCTCATCATCCGGGACGGAGTCGATCTCCTTGTCCCCCACCATCACACCGTCGGGCACGGTGAGGTACCCGAGGTTCCGCGCCACGTTGACGTTCCGCACCATGGATCGGCCGATGACCGCAACCTGGCGTCCATCGCGATAGGCGGCGTCCACCACCTGCTGCATGCGATCGATCTGAGACGAGAACGTGGTGACGATGACGCGGCCGGGGGAGGTGGCGAACAGGCTGGCCAGCGCCGGCCCCACTGCCGCCTCGGGGCGCTTGCCCGATACCGGCACGTCGGCATTCGTGGAATCGCCGAGCATCACGAGGACGCCTCGCTCACCCAAACGGGCCAGGCCCGGGATGTCGCTGCGCGCGCCCGGCCCCCCGATGGGCAGGTGGTCGAACTTGAAGTCGCCCGTGTGCAGCAGGGTGCCTGCCGGCGAGTGCAGCGCAACGGCCACGCAGTCCGGGATCGAGTGCGTCACGCGCAGGAACTCCGCCTCGAAGGGGCCCACCTTCCGTGGCGGGTCGCCCGCGGCCACCTCCACCATGTCCACGTTGCCGAGAAGGCGGTGCTCGTCGAGCTTTCCGCGCACCAGGGCCAGGGTGAACCGGGTACCGATGATCGGCACGGGACCGACCTCGCGGATGAACCACGGCACGGCGCCGATGTGGTCCTCATGGCCGTGGGTGAGGATGAGGGCGTCAATGCGCCCGGCGTTCTCGGCAAGGTAGGTCATGTCGGGAAGCACGAGGTCGACGCCCAGCTGGTCCGGAGTGGGGAACGTGACGCCGCAGTCAATGACCACGATGCGCCCGGCGTGCTCCACGACGTACAGATTCTTGCCGATCTCGCCCACCCCGCCGAGCGGGATGATGCGCAGGGATGCCTTCGCTGCGTCGCTCATGCCGCCGCC
>JBIIQA010000117.1:0-4850 GCA_044342355.1 Miltoncostaeaceae bacterium
TGGCGTACTCGATGGAGGCGCTCATCCACCACTTCAAGCTGGTGAGCGAGGGCTTCACGGTTCCGGAGGGCGAGGCCTACGTGGCCATTGAGAGCCCGCGCGGCGAGATGGGCTGCTACGTGGTGAGCGACGGCGGGCCCAAGCCCTACCGCGTGCACATGCGCGACCCCTCGTTCGTGAACCTGCAGGCCACACGACCGCTCTGCAAGGGCACGTACCTCGCCGACCTCATCGCCATCGTCGCCACCCTCGACCCGGTGATGGGGGGCGTCGACAGATGACCGCGCACGAGATCTCCGAGCACCTGGCGCCGCTTCGCGACCAGTTCGCCGACCCCCGCTCACTGGTGCTTCCCGCGCTGCGCTACGCGCAGACCGAAGGCGGATGGCTGCCGCCCGAGTCCATGGCCGCCGTGGCCGAGGCCACCGGGTTCTCGCAGGCCTACATCGAGAGCGTGGCCACGTTCTACGACCGCCTGTACGTCGACAAGGTGGGCCGGCGGGTGCTCAGCGTGTGCGTCACCCTCTCATGCATGCTGCGCGGCAGCGATGAGCTCTTCGAGCACATCGCCGACTACCTCGGGCTGGATGGCGAGGGCACCACCGACGACGGCATGTTCACGCTGCAGAAGGCCCAGTGCCTTGGCGCCTGCGACCGCGCTCCCTGCCTGCAGGTCGACTCCGGCGAGCAGATCGGGCCGCTCGAGCTGCCCGACGCCACGTGCCTCATCGACGACCTGCGGGCCGAGCCCGCTCCTGCGAGGTACGACCGCTAGTGCCACAGCTCTACTCCGTGTACCGCCACCGCGAGTTCGGTGACCACCTCACCACTCTCGAGCAGTACGAGCGCGCAGGCGGGTTCCTGGGGCTCACCGAGACCCTGCGCATGACCCCCGATGACGCCCTGTACGCGTTTCACCGCTCGGGCCTGCGCGGCCGTGGTGGCGCCGGCTTCCCCATGGGCCGCAAGGCATCGTTCCTGCCGAAGGACTCCGGCAAGCCCACCTACGTCGTGTGCAATGCCGACGAGAGCGAGCCCGGAACCTTCAAGGACCGGGAGATCATCGAGCACAACCCGTTCCAGCTCATCGAAGGCCTGGCGATCGCGGGCTACGCGGTGGGCTGCGAACGCGCGTACATCTACATCCGCGGCGAGTACGAGCACCAGGCGCGCATCCTCGACGCCGCGCTCATCGAGGCGCGCGAGGCCGGCAAGATCGGCCCCGATGCATTCGGCGAGGGTGCGCCATTCGACATCACGCTCTACCGCGGCGCGGGTGCCTACATCTGCGGCGAGGAGACCGCGCTGCTCGAGAGCCTTGAGGGCAAGCGCGGACAGCCGCGCCTCAAGCCCCCGTTCCCCGCCGTGGCCGGGCTCTACGGCAGCCCCACGCTCATCAACAACGTCGAGACCCTCGCCGCGCTGCCCCCCATCATGCACCGTGGCCCCGACTGGTATTCCGCGCTCGGCCCCGAGAAGAGCCCCGGAACCAAGATCTTCTCGGTGTCCGGTCACGTGATGAGGCCGGGCAACTACGAGATCGTGATGGGCGAGACCACCCTGCGCGAGCTCATCTTCGACATGGCCGGCGGCATGCGCGAGGGCCGCGAGTTCAAGGCCTGTTGGCCGGGCGGATCATCAGTGCCCGTCATCGGCGCCGGATCACTCGACGTGCCGCTCGACTACGAGTCGCTGAGCGGCGTGGGCACGTTCCTGGGCTCCGGCGGCTGCATCGTCATGGACGACTCCGGCTGCATCGTGCGCGCGTCGCACCGCCTCGCCCAGTTCTACCAGCACGAGTCATGCGGCAAGTGCACGCCCTGCCGCGAGGGCACGGGCTGGCTCGCGAAGATCCTCGGCCGCATGGTCGATGGCGAGGGACGCGGCGATGAGGACATCGCCATGCTCGAGAGCCTGTTCGGCCGCATCTCGGGCCGCACGCTGTGCGCACTGGCCGACGGCGCGGTGGCCCCGGTCCAGAGCGCTCTTGAGCTCTTCCGCGACGACTTCGTGCGCGTGGCCCACGAGGGGTCGCCGCGACCGGCACCGATGGAGGCCATCGTTGGCTGACCCGCACGAGGCGCCCGTCACCCTCACCATCAACGGGAAGGCCGTGGAGGCCCCCCGGGGCACCATGCTGGTCGACGCCGCCAAGGCCGCCGGCATCGAGATCCCCATCTTCTGTTACGAGCCGCGGCTCGGCGCGCCCATCGGCGCGTGCCGCATGTGCCTGGTGGAGGTCGAGGGCATGCGCGGCCTGCAGACCGCCTGCTCCACGCCCGTGGCCCCCGACATGGTGGTGAAGACCGAGAGCCCCGAGGCCAAGGATGCCCAGGACGGCGTGCTCGAGCTGCTGCTGGCCAACCACCCGCTCGACTGCCCGGTGTGCGACAAGGGCGGGGAATGCCCTCTGCAGGACCGCACCTTCCGGTTCGGGCCGGGTGAGACCCGCACCCTCGAGCCCAAGAACCACTTCCCCAAGCCGCTCGACCTCTCGCCGCTGGTGGCGCTCGACCGCGAGCGCTGCATCGCGTGCTTCCGCTGCGTGCGCTTCAGCCAGGACGTCGCCGAGGACGGCCAGCTCACCTTCCAGGAGCGCGGCGACCACACCGAGATCGCCACCTTCAGCGGCGACCCGTACGAGGGCCGCTTCACCGGCAACACCATCGATCTGTGCCCGGTGGGCGCGCTCACCAGCACCCCGTACCGGTTCGTGAGCCGCCCGTGGGACATCAAGAACGCGCCATCGGTGTGCGCGGGGTGCTCCATGGGCTGCAACGTGGAGATCACCGAGCGCGACAACGAGATCAAGCGCCTCACCGGCCGCGCCACGCCCAACATGGCGGTCGAGGAGGGGTGGATCTGCGACCGCGGGCGCTGGGGCTACCCGGCACTGCGCAGCGCGGAGCGCATCACCGCGCCCGTGCTGGTGGACACCGTGGGCCGCCGCACGATCCTGCTCGAGCGCGCCGTGGCCGAGGTGGCCGGGCGGCTCATCGCCCCGGGCCTCCGTGTGGGCATCCTGCTCGGCGACCCCGTCACGGTGGAGGACGGCTTCCTCGCGCTTGAGATGGCCGACCGCGTGAGTGACCGCCCCGCGATGGTGCGGCGCCTGGGGATCCCGGGCCACGGACTCGGCCCGCTGCGTGCCCTGCCCGGCGCCCAGATGGACGACGTCGATCACGCCGACGTGGTGATCGTGGTGGGCGGCGACCCATCCACCCAGCAGCCGGTGGCCGAGCTCCGCATCCGCAAGGCGCGGCGCCGGGGCGCCGCGGTGGCCGTTGTGGGCCCGCGCCCGACCGCGCTCGACCACGACTGCGAGGCCCTTCGCACCGTCCCCGGCCACCTGGTGGATGCCGCGGCGGCAATACGCGAGCGCCTCGCGGGCAGCACCTCGGCCGTCATCTTCTGGGACGAGGCCGACATGGCCGCAGAGCCCGATGCGGCGGCGGCGATCGCCGAGGTCATCGGTGCGACGTCGGGTGCCCGGGCCATCGAGATGTCGGCCGATGTCAGCGGGCCCGGCCTGCGCGCCCTTGGCATCGACACCGCGGGCGACATGCTCGCGGCCATCGAGGCCGGCGATGTCGACGTGCTCATCACCATCAACGCCGACCCCACCACCGGGCCGGGCGGCAACCGCTGGGCCGGTGCGCTTGACGCCGTGGGGCAGGTGTTCGAGCTCTCGGCATTTCGCACCGGCGTCACCGACCACGCATCGCTGGTGGTGCCGCTGCTCACCCCCCTCGAGGTCGAGGGCGTGCTCGTGAGCATGACCGGGCGGGCGCAGCGCCTGCGCCCGGGCGCCCGTGAGGTGGAGCAGGCGGCTGGCGCATGGGAGGTGCTCGTCGGCCTCACGCACCGCCTGGGTCGCGCAGTGCCCGACCGCACGCCGGCGCAGGCCTTCTCGCGCCTCGCCGCCACCCACGCGCCGTTCGCCGGGCTCTCGTATGAGGTACTCGGGGTGGAGGGCGCCGTCATCGCGCCCGGCGCCGCGGGCAGCGCGGCAGGTCGACGCGAGGCGGCCGGGGAAGGCCTTGCCATCGTTGCCTGCACCCCGGTGTTCGGTGACGCCACGGCGCACCGCAGCGACGCCCTCGTGTCGGTGTGCGAGCCCACCCACGTGGGGCTCTCGCCCGCCGAGGCCGACCGGCTGGGCGTGCGCACCGAGGCCCGCGTGCGCGTCACCACCCCCTTCGGCGACGCCGTGCTGCCGCTGCAGGTGGACCGCCGCCTGCACGAGGGCGCGGTGTACGTGGTGGCGGGCGACCCGGCGCTGCGCGCGCTGGCCCTGCTGCCCGAGGACCGCGGGCCCGTGCGCGCCATGGTCACCGTGGTGGCCCGTGAGGAGGTGAGCGCCTGATGCCCCAGGAGGCCGTCCTCACCATGATCATCCAGGCGGTCGTCGTGGTGAGCGTGGTGTTCTCGTGCTTCGCCGGCCTCACGGTGGTGGAGCGCAAGCTCATCGGGCGCTTCCAGGCGCGCCGCGGGCCCAACCGCGCGGGGCCGTTCGGTCTGCTGCAGCCCCTGGCTGACATCGGCAAGCTCACCTTCAAGGAGGACTTCGTCCCCGACGGGGCCAACCGCTGGGTGTTCCGCCTCGCCCCCATCGTGCCGGTCGTGGCCGCGGTGGCCGCGCTGTCGCTCATCCCGTTCGGCGGGGTGCATGAGTGGTTCGGCCACACCATCACGTTCTACGGTGCCGACATCAACGTGGGCGTTCTGCTCATGCTCGCCTTCTCGAGCCTGGGGGCCTACGGGCTCATCCTCGGCGGGTGGTCGAGCGGCAACAAGTACTCCCTGCTCGGCGCCGCCCGCAACGCCGCCCAGCTGGTGTCGTACGAGGT
>JBIIQA010000118.1:0-4792 GCA_044342355.1 Miltoncostaeaceae bacterium
CCGAATACCTCGTTGCCGAGGGAGACCGGCACGCCGAGGAACGTGCGCATGGGTGGGTGACCGGGCGGAAATCCCGCGGATGCCGGATCGTCGCCGATGCGCTCGACCCGGAGGGGGCGCGGGTCGGTGATGAGCTGCCCGAGAAGGCCCTTGCCGCCGGGGAGGCGGCCGATGTTCATCGCGGTCGCATCATCGATCCCCGACCAGAGGAAGCGCGCCAGGCCATCGCGCGATTCCGACAGCACGCCGAGCGCGGCGTAGCGCGCGCCCACCACCCGCCTTGCCGACTCGATGAGGCGCCGGAGCACGGTGTCGAGGTCGAGCCCGCTTCCGATCACCAGCCCGCTCTCGACGAGGCGCGAGGTGCGCTCCACTGCGCGGGCTCCTGCGATTCCCATTCCGGCGGCCAGCGCAAGGCGGGCCAGGGGCTCGGCCGACGACGGGTCGAGGGCGCCGCCGGGTGCGGCCCGCACGACGAGCGCCATGGCGCCGGTACCCCCGGGACCCGTGGCTGCCGCGATGGCCGTGAGTCCGTCGGGACCGGTTTCCTCGGCGGGTCGACCCGCCTGCACGGCCGCGCGGGCGAGAAGGGAGTCCGGCCCGGTATCCCCGTGCGCGACAAGGGCGACCGTGCCCGCACCGGTCAGCGCCCGTGCCTCCTCGATTACCGCCTGCTCCACTGCCTCGGGCGCGGACCCCGCCGCGACAAGGCCCCAGACGCGACTGAGCCCGCGGTCGTGCCCGGCGGGCTCAGCCCCTGCCGTCACGCTCGCGCGCCGAGCGTTCGGCCTCGCGCTCCTCCTCGGCCTTCACCATCTGCGCGAACCGCTCGATGATGTCGTCGGGTACCGGTCCGTCCGGTGGGTCCTCGATGAGGATGGACGCGCGCGCCGGGGGATCATCGGCGGGTGCGTCACCGGAGGGTTCGACCACCGCGGGCACCTCGCCCGTGGCCGCGATGTCGTGGGCCAGGCCCTTGTGCTCACCGGTGGTCGCGAGGTCGTCCACCGGACGGTCATCGATGATCACCTCGAGTTCCCCCGTCGCATCGATGGCCTCGGGCGCCTGCTCGCGCACGGGGTCGGCTGCGTCGGGCGCCGCGGCCACCACGACGTCGTCAGCCACGGCTCCCGGTGATGGTTCCCCGCCGGTGGGTTCCGCCCCGGCATTGGCGGCGGGCTCCGGCTCCCGCTCTGGCTCGGGCGCCGGTTTGGGCGCCGGTGCGCCGTCGACCGGCTCGCCCACTGCTCCCATGCTCGCGCCGAGCGGCGTGACGGTCTCATCGAGGATGCCGGGCGCGGTCTCCGCCGGGAGTTCGGGCATGGGGATGTCCGCCACTTCCACGCCGCCATCCTCGATGACGATGCGGTACCGGTCGACATGCGGCGCGTGCACGAACAGAATGCGCCGCCATTCGTCGAACCCGGCCTGTTCGGCGGCGCTCCGCGTGCGGAAGCGGCCCACCTCACTGCGCTGGGCCTCCGCCGGGCTGCCCGGCACGCCGACGACCACCACGAGGAAGCGCTTCAAGAGTCCCATCCCCCTGAATGCTATCGGGTGCCCCGGGGCGCGCGGGCCACCGGTGGCCGCTCCGGTTACTCTGGCGACGTGAGTTCCGGCCCCTTCAGGCATGTTGCAGCGTGCGTGGACGATTCTCCCGCTGCGGAGCGCGTGGTGCGCCTCGCGCAGGCCGTTGCCATGCCGGATGCGCGCATCTCGGTCGTTCACGTGCTGGGCGGGCCTCCCTTCAGCGAGTCGTTCCTCGCGGGCATCGGCGCCGCGTTCGGGGGGTCGCCCCTCATGGACAGTTCCGCAGGTCACCGCGAGATCGCGCAGGGAATGCTCGAGGTCGTGTGCGAGGGAATCCCCGGCGGCCAGCCGGTGCTCCTCGATCCCCACGACGCCGATTCCGCGCCCGATGCGGTGGTGAGGTTCGCCTCCGATGCCGGTGTCGACGCAATCGTGGTCGCATCACATGGCGATGCCCTCAAGCGCGCCGTGCGCATGGTCGGGTCGTTCAGCGGGCACCTGGGCCGGCATGCGCCGTGCCCGGTCATCATGCTGCCGCCCGGCGTTCCCTTCGACGCCTAGCCGCGGCGCGGGGGGCGGGGGAAGAACCCGCTCGTGCGCCGTACGTACTCGGCATATCCGGGCCGACGCTGCCCGATGTCCTTCTCCAGCAGACCCGCACCGGAGACCTTCATGAGCAGCACGGTCATGAGGATGGGTCCGATGAATCCCCACGCCCCGGCCCCGCTCTCGGCGGCGATGAGGAAGATGCCCCACCACACCATGAAGTCGCCGAAGTAGTTGGGGTGGCGGGTGTAGCGCCAGAGGCCGGTGTCGAGCACCTGCCCGCTGTTCGACGGGTTGGCCTTGAACCGCGCCAGCTGCCAGTCGCCCACCGACTCGAAGGCGATCCCGATGGCCCATGCGACGAGCCCGACGATGGCGAGCCATCCGAGGGCCCGGTCCGGAACGGCCGCCAGCTGCACGGGTAGCGACACGATCCACATCAGCACGCCCTGCAGCAGGAACACCGTGACGAGGCTGACGATCCAGAAGGTGCGCCCCCGCTTCTCGCGCATGGCGGCGTACCGGAAGTCCTCGCCCTTGCCCGCGTTGCGGATGAGCAGGTACCCCGACAGGCGCAGGCCCCACACCGCGACGAGCACGAGGATGAGCAGGCGCCGTCCCTCGTCACCATCACCTGCGATGAAGGCCGTGATGGCCACGGCCACGAACCCCAGGGGCCACACGGGGTCGATGACGCTGGCGTCGCG
Source organism: Miltoncostaeaceae bacterium (assembly GCA_044342355.1). GTDB lineage: Bacteria > Actinomycetota > Thermoleophilia > Miltoncostaeales > Miltoncostaeaceae > SYFI01. The sequence continues at coordinate 2,784 of JBIIQA010000118.1, forward strand.
CAGCGCAAGGCTGACGAGCCACGTGATGACGACGACCGCCAGAATGACGATGGCCGCGGTGAGCATGAGCGTTCCGTACCCGATGGGTGGAGAGTTGCACGTCGCGGCCGGTTACGCTCATCGTGTGGAGCCCTGGTACATCCGGCTGGCCGAAGGCCACGACATCCCGCGTCCCCTCCTGCTCGCCGCCATACGCGCGCGCGTTGCGGTACGGCTGCGGCGGGAGCGGCGTGGCGGCACCGACGCCGAGAGCGAGCGCGCGCGGTCCCTGCGCCGCCGCCTTGCCGACGCGCCCGTGGCCGTGCGCGCCGATGCGGCGAATGAGCAGCACTACGAGGTGCCCGCGGAGTTCTTCCGCCTTTGCCTGGGCCCGCGCCTCAAGTACTCCTCATGCATGTACCCGCCGGGAATCGACGACCTCGCCCTGGCCGAGGACGCCATGCTCGCGCTCACCTGCGAGCGCGCCCGACTCACAGACGGCCAGCATGTGCTCGAGCTCGGCTGCGGCTGGGGATCACTCACGCTGTGGATGGCCGAGCACTACCCGGCCAGCCGCATCACCGCGGTGAGCAACTCGGCCGGCCAGCGCGAGTACATCGAGCAGCAGGCCCGCGCGCGGGGGCTTACGAACGTGGAGGTCATCACCACCGATGTCACCGTTCTTGACATGGGCGACCAACGGTTCGATCGCGTGGTGAGCGTGGAGATGCTCGAGCACGTCAAGAACCACCCCGCGCTTTTCAGCCGTATCCGCTCGTGGCTGCGCCCCGACGGCCTCTTCTTCGTGCACGTGTTCACGCACCGTGATGTCTCATTCGAGTTCTCTGAGGACGATCAGAGCGACTGGATCGGCCGGCACTTCTTCACGGGCGGCACGATGCCCTCGGATGACCTCCTGCTGCACGCCGCCTCCGGATCGTTCGCCGTGGAGGACCACTGGCGTGTCTCAGGGGCCCACTACGCGCGCACGGCACTGCACTGGGACGACAACCTGGTTGCCCACCGCGACGAGGCGATCGCCGTGATGGAGCGCGATCACCCGGGCGAGGGCGAGCGCTGGTTCCGTCGCTGGCGGCTGTTCTTCCTCGCCTGCGCGGGCCTCTGGGGGTACCGGGGCGGCAACGAGTTCATGGTGTCGCACTACCTGTTCGCCCCAATCCCCGTGGGGGCGGTGACCTAGGGAGCCGGTGGCTGGGCCCCGCCCCCGTTCACGGGCGCCGGCGCCGGCGCCTGCGGGGCCCCCGGCGTGCCGGGTGCGGGCACCGTGGGTGCCGGAGTGACGGGCTCGACGGCTGGTCCGGTGGTGGGCGCGGGCGTTGTGCCCGGCGTGTCGGGAGCGGGGGCGACGGTGTCCGACACCCGGAAGGTGCGGGCATTCTGCAGCCCGCGGGGCCAGTACGTGGGCAGGTAGGAGATGCTCACCCCACCCCGCCCGCCCGACGAATGGATGATCCACTTGTTGCCGAGGCTGATGGCCATGTGCGACGCCTGATTGAGCGGCGTGCGCAGGCCGCGGTCGCCGAAGAAGACCAGGTCCCCGGCGGCGGCCCTGTTCCACGCGATGCGCTTGCCGCGCTTGCCGACGTTCATGGTGTAGGTGGTGCGGCCGTCGGGCATGTTGAAGGCGGCCTCGGCCGCGCGGTCGCCCGTGCGCCATACGAACCAGACGAACCCGGAGCAGTCGAATCCGCCCGCGGCCTGCGGGTCGAGCGGGGAATTCGGGTCGGGCCATTCGCCGCCCCATACGTAGGGGTTGCCCACGAGCGCGACGGCTCGCTGGACGAGCGGCGTGAACAGCGGATCAATCGCCGGTATCGAGAACGCCTGGAGCGCCCTCGCCGATGACGGCAGGCCGCTGCGTCGGATGTCGCGCCCGCGGGACGCCATCAGCACGAGGTCGGCGAGGCGCAGCGGCTGCCGGTCGGTGCGCTCGTATATGTCGTCGGCCGCGGGGTAGTTGCGCCTGAGACCCGACTCGCGGGCGGCGATGGCGGTGGCGAAGCCATCCG
>JBIIQA010000119.1:0-4747 GCA_044342355.1 Miltoncostaeaceae bacterium
TCCTCGAACGGGCAGGCGCGCGCGGTGATGCGGCCGTCCGCCCCCGCCGTGGCACCGAAGCCGAAGCGCGTGAGGACACCGACCACGCCCATCACCGCGTCGGTCGTGGTGCTGTAGGAGGGGCTGCGCCCGGCGTCGCGCTCCGCCTCACCGAGTTCGCGTCCGAACTCGTAGCCGACGCGCTCGAGCACCTCCTGGGGGTCCTCCCCCGAGCGGTCACTCATCGCGCGCAGCAGCAACTCGGCGAGCAGGTCGTAGTGCTTCACCTCGAGGCGTGAATCCTGCTCCACCTCGGCAAGCGCATAGAGCTTGGCCGGGCGCCCGGCGCCGGGGCCCGTGCGGCCGCTGCGGCGCTGGAACTCGGCGCGCAGGAAGCCCTGCTCCACCAGCTTGTCGAGGTGAAATCCCGCGAGCCGGCGCGTGATGCCGACCGCCTCGGCAACGTCGTCCTTGCCCATGAGCCGGTCGGCCTCCCGCACCGTGAAGAAGACCCGGCGGCGCGTGGCATCGCCAAGGGCCGCGACCAGGCGCTGGATCTCCGGCTCGTTATCGGGAAGCGTTGCCGGGTCGGTGGACACACCCACAGAATACGACGAAGCAGCATATTCGCCGAGCCCTCCGTCACCACCGCTCGTTGGCGGTTGATTCTTGGGGCAATCGACGTAACCTATAGAGGCTCCAACTCCCACCCCGAAGGAGAGCGCCACGTGTCGACGGCCAAGCCCGACATCGACATCGACACCACTTACAAGTACGGCTGGCATGACCCGGCCAACTACGTGTTCGAGCCCAAGAAGGGGCTGAACGCGGACATCGTGCGTGAGATCTCGGCCATCAAGAATGAGCCGGAGTGGATGACCAAGTTCCGCCTGCGCTCGCTCGAGATCTTCGAGAGCCGCGAGATCCCCGACTGGGGTGGCGATCTGAGCGACCTCGACTACCAGGACATCTTCTATTACATCCGGGCCGCCGACCATCAGGGCCGCTCGTGGGACGACGTGCCGGACGACATCCGCAACACGTTCGACCGTCTGGGAATCCCCGAGGCCGAGCAGAAGTTCCTGGCCGGCGTCTCGGCGCAGTACGAGTCGGAAGTCGTCTACCACTCGATTCGCGAGGACCTCGAGCAGAAGGGCGTCATCTTCTGCGACACCGACACCGCCCTGCGCGAGCACCCGGATCTCTTCCGCGAGTACTGGGCCACGGTCATCCCGCCCGGCGACAACACGTTCGCCGCGCTCAACTCGGCCGTGTGGTCGGGAGGATCGTTCATCTGGATTCCCGAGGGCGTCGAGGTGGAGATCCCGCTGCAGGCCTACTTCCGCATCAACGCGGAGAGCATGGGCCAGTTCGAGCGCACCCTCATCATCTGCGAGCCCGGCTCGTACGTGCACTACGTCGAGGGCTGCACGGCCCCCACGTACTCGGCCAGTTCGCTGCACTCCGCAGTGGTCGAGATCATCGTGAAAAAGGGCGCGCGCTGCAGGTACTCGACCATCCAGAACTGGTCGAACAACGTCTACAACCTCGTCACCAAGCGCGCTGTCGCGCACGAGGACGCCGTCATGGAGTGGATCGACGGCAACCTGGGCTCCAAGCTCACCATGAAGTACCCGGCCGTGTGGATGGTGGGTCCGCGCGCCCGGGGTGAGGTGCTGTCGGTGGCCATGGCCGGCGAGGGAATGCACCAGGATGCTGGCGCCAAGATGGTGCACGTGGCGTCCGACACCTCGTCGACGATCGTCAGCAAGTCGATCTCGCAGGGTGGGGGCCGCACCAGTTACCGCGGCCTGGTGAAGGTGGAGCCGGGTGCCCGTCGCGTGAAGGCGTCTGTGGTGTGTGACGCCCTGCTGCTCGACGAGGACAGCCGCTCCGACACCTACCCGTACATGGACATTCAGGAGGAGGACACCTCCATCGGCCACGAGGCCACGGTCTCGAAGGTGGCTGACGACCAGATCTTCTACCTCATGAGCCGTGGGCTCAGCGAGGAGGAGGCCATGGCCATGATCGTGCGCGGATTCATCGAGCCGATCGCCAAGGAGCTCCCCATGGAGTACGCGGTGGAGCTGAACCGACTGATCGAGCTGCAGATGGAGGGCTCCATTGGCTGATGCACCCGCCTGGGCCGTGGAGGCCCGCGACGAGGCGACCGCCGCGCTGAGCTCGCTGCCCGAGCTCACCGGCACCGAGGAGGAGTGGCGCTTCACACCGCCATCCGACCTCGGCATGAACGGCGAAGGTGCCGAGGGCGCATCCCCGGCCGGCCCCGTTGAGCTCCCGGCCACCACCGGGCGCTCGGCGCGCCTCGCCTTCGTCGACGGGGCACCCGCCCCCGCAGATGTCATCGAGCTGCCGGAGGGCGTCATCGTCGCCGAGCTGGGCGAGGCCCTGGCCTCGCACGAGGAGCTCGTGCGCGACCGGCTGTACTCGCTGGCCGGATTCGATGACCGCACCCGGGCCATCAACGCGGCGGGCTGGGATGCCGGAACGTTCGTCTACGTGCCGCGCGGCGTCGAGGTGACGCTGCCGGTGGAGGCCGTTCTCACGGCCACGGGGGCCAGCGGTCGCGTGTTCGGCCGCACTCTGGTGATCGTGGAGGAGGGCGCGAAGGCGACGGTGGTCGACCGCTACCTCTCCCCCGATCTCGACGGCGTCGTGCAGGTGTCGACGGTGGTCGAGATGTTCGTGGCCGACGGCGGGGAACTCGAGCACGTGTCGTACATCGGCTGGGGGCGCGGCGTGCGCCACCAGGCCACCATCCGCGCATCGGCCGGCAAGGACGCCCGCGTGCGCTCGGTGAATGTCACCCTCGGCGGCGACATCGTGCGCGTGGAGCCCACCATGTACTGCCGGGGCAGCGGGTCGGACGCCCGCGCCCTCGGGCTCTTCTTCGCCACGGGCGACCAGCACTTCGAGCACCGGGTGGTGTCGCGCCACGAGGCACCGCAGGCGTACTCGAACCTGCTCTACAAGGGCGCCATTCAGGACACCGCGCACACGGTGTTCTTCGGCAACCTCGTGGTGCCGCCGGGCGCGCCGGGCACCGACGCGTACCAGACCAATCGCAACCTCATCCTCAACGAGGGTGCGCGTGCCGACACCATCCCCTTCCTCGAGATCGAGACCGCCGAGGTCAAGTGCTCGCACGCGGGTGCCGTCGGGCGGGTGGACGACGAGCAGCTCTTCTACCTCATGAGCCGCGGCGTCCCGGAGCTCGAGGCCAAGCACCAGATCGTCTACGGCTTCTTCCAGGAGGTCCTCGACCAGATCTCGTTCGATGAGCTCCGCGAGGAGCTCGCACTCGCGGCCCGCGCGAAAGTGCGATGAGCACGGTCGACGTCATGTCGGTTGACGACATCCCACCGGGTTCGATGGTGCGCGTCGAGGTCGAGGGCCACCCCATCTGCCTGGCCAACGTCGAGGGCACCCTGCATGCGGTGCACGACACCTGCACCCACGGCATGGCGTCGCTCAGCGCCGGCTGGCTCGACCCCGACATGGGCCGGGTGGAGTGCCCGCGCCACGGCGCCTACTTCCGCCTGTCCGACGGCGCGGCCATCACGCCGCCCGCCACCGCATCGCTCCCGGTCTACCCGGTCGAGGTGCGTGGCGGCCGCGTGCTGATCGAGCCCGTACCCAGTATTCCCCATCCGTTCGACACCCCGTAACACCAAGGAGAACCGCCTCAGTGGCTGATCCCATCCTCAAGATCGAGGGCCTCGAAGTGGCCGTCGACGACACGCCCATCCTCAAGGGCGTCGACCTCGAGATCCCCCAGGGGGAGGTCCACGCGCTCATGGGCCCGAACGGCTCGGGCAAGAGCACGCTCGCGTACGCCCTCGCGGGCCACCCCCGCTACGACATCACGGCCGGATCCGTGATGTTCGGCGGTGAGGACCTCGCCGAGATGGAGGCTGACGAGCGTGCCCAGAAGGGGCTCTTCCTCGCCATGCAGTACCCGGTCGAGGTACCCGGCGTGTCGGTGATGAACTTCCTCCGCACCGCGGTCAACGCATCGCGCGGCGAGGAGATCCCGGTGCGCGAGTTCGCCAAGCTCTTCAAGGAGAAGAGCGCGCTCCTGCAGTTTGACCCGTCGTTCGCCGACCGCTATCTCAACGAGGGCTTCTCGGGCGGCGAGAAGAAGCGCCACGAGATCCTGCAGATGGCGCTCCTCGAGCCGCGGTTCGCGATCCTCGACGAGACCGACTCCGGCCTCGACGTCGACGCACTGCGCATCGTGTCGGAGGGCGTCAACGCCCAGCGCGGTCCCGACCTCGGCGTGCTCATCATCACGCACTACACGCGCATCCTGCGATACATCCAGCCGGATGTCGTACATGTGATGTTCGAGGGCAAGATCGCGCAGACCGGCGGTCCCGAGCTCGCCGAGCACCTGGAGGAGAAGGGCTACGTGGAGTTCGGCTCGCACGAGCCGGCCGCGGCGCCCCGCTAGCACCGCATGGGGAACTCCGCCACCGCACTCAATGCCCGGGCGCTCCGGGCGGAGTTCCCCATCCTCGCCTCGCCCCGCCCGGGTGGGGGCGAGCTGCACTACCTCGATTCCGCGGCCACCTCGCAGAAGCCGCAGCGGGTACTCGACGCGATGGACGCCTATTACCGCGAGACCAACGCCAACGTGCACCGCGGGGTGTATGCGATGGCGGCCGAGGCGACCGAGCGCTTCGAGGCCGGGCGCGACGCCGTGGCACGCCTGATCAATCATCCGCGCGAGGGCACAGTATTT